>SPCL01000219.1 GCA_004525335.1 Thermodesulfobacteriales bacterium | reverse complement strand
CCTATGTATAGGGTTTTCTCTCTAAAAAATATCTTAACTTATGGACCTATTATAGGGGGGCAGGTCAGGATGATATTAGCAAAATCTATAATACTTTGAACGAAGAAGAAAGAATAGGCTTCATAGCAAGCTTACCTAACATAGTGAGAGACGAAATTCCCGATGGTATTCCAATCGACCGAGATAAAATTTTAAATAGATATGTTATGAGAGAAGATGAGCGCAGAAGAATCAAATGGGATATTGAATCCACTGAACATGTTGATATGGAGTAAATGATTACAGTGTTTTTTTAACAAGAGCTTTTATAGACACCTATTTGGACACCTCGCACTTATCCGCACAAGCATCCCAAACAATTTACACGTCATAACCCACTATTATTGTTCACAAATTACTGGTCGGGGTGGCCGGACTTGAACCGGCGGCCTCTGCGTCCCGAACGCAACGCGCTACCAAACTGCGCCACACCCCGTTGTAAGTCAGATAACATTACCAGAATTATGTTCTTATTCTCCAACAACTATCTCCAAGTTTAGTAAATCAATACTCTACCAACTCTACTCTTCTGTTTTTAGCTCTTCCCTCTTCTGAGCTATTGGATGCTACGGGCGCTAGAAAGCCAAGCCCTTTCGGGGTGACTCTTGTGGACTTGATGCCATGATCAGAGACTAAAACACCTACAACAGCTTCAGCCCTTTGTTGAGATAAGTTGGTATTGTAGTCTAAGCTTCCTTTATTATCTGTATGTCCTACAATAAAGAGTTTTAAATTTGGATTATTGTTAAGTAAAGTGGCTATTTCTTTTATTGTGGCTGCGGATTCGGGTTTGATATCAGCTTTATCGAAATCAAAAAGAATACCGTAAATCGAGATACTTCCTGTCTCAAATATTTCCTCCGCCATAGCGTTTGCATCTACTGTTACCATAGCTTCCTGCATTGGAGCAATCTCAATTACATCAACCTGAGTATAGATATGATTTCTGTCAGGTCCCCCGCCGCTTGTATTTTTTACAGTGTAAAGGGAGACATATACATCCCCTTCACCTCGCGTGAGCTTGGCTGCTAAAAATCTCTGCTCTGAATAGTTATCGCCAAAGCCGTGTTTATACTCCACAACCTTGTGGTTAAAATCTCTCCCGCCACAGTCATTGTTGGAGCAGGTGAAAAGAATCTCAAAGCCTGCCGCTTTAAGTGCGTCCTCATAATTTCTGAACACCTCAAGTGTAGAGCGGTCCTCCGGCAGATAGTAGGATATCTTTGTTATCTTTCCTTCAAGTCTTTCACTCGACTCGGCAACTTTACTTGCAGGATCATCAGGATCACGTTTAACCTTTCCAAGTAGTATTTCGTACTCATCAAACTCTCTGAAATCATAATCTGTTATGGATGACCCATCATATCTGGAAACCATAGGGTGATCCGAGCTTCCGGCAATATCCTCGGCAAAAGTACAAGGAACTATTAATAGAGCTAGAATTAATAGAGCCATAGATTGAGTAATGAGTTTCATGCATCCCTCCTTAATTAATATTAGAGTACTAATAATAATCGAAAATTGCTCAAGAACACAAGAGATCTTATATTAGTTTTATGTTATCTCCGACTCGTTTGCTATAATTAGAATTATGGAATTAAAAGAGGTTGGCACAACAGGGGCAATGATTTCAGAGATAGGACTCGGCACTTGGCGATATAAAGGTAACGCTGAAACTCTAAGAGCCGGCATAGAATTAGGCGCAGCTCTTATAGATACCGCAGAGGGTTACTATACAGAAGATGTGGTCGGCGAAGCTATAAAAGGAATTCGAGATAAAGTCTTTATTGCGACTAAAGTCTCAGGAAGACATTTAGGATATGACGATGTCCTACAATCAGCTGAAGAGAGCCTGTATAAATTGGACACAGATTATATTGACCTGTATCAAATCCATTGGCCAAACCCTTCTTATCCTATAAGAGCTACTATGAGGGCTATGGGCGAGCTGGTCGATAGGGGATTAGTCAAGTTTATCGGTGTGAGTAATTTTGATATTGACGAAATGGAAGAGGCTCAGTCTTTTTTGAACAACTATCAGATAGTTTCAAACCAGGTTTGCTACAACTTAAACGATAGAAGCATAGAAAGAGATTTGCTTCCATATTGTGAGGAAAGGGGCATAACAATTTTTGCCTATACACCGCTTGATGACGGGAATTTAGCAAAGAAGGAACGCTTCATTAAAAGTAATAGAATGAAAACCTTGGACGAGATTTCTCAAGAGACCGGGAAAACTACGGGGCAAGTTGCGCTTAACTGGTGCACGTCAAAAAAGAATGTAATTGCAATTCCTAAATCTAACAGCCTTGAGCGTACAGTTGAGAACTGCGGAGCTTCCGGGTGGCGACTATCGCCTGAACAAATAAGACGACTGAATGATGCTTTTTAGTAAATCGTATTAGACAGAATCTTTTTAAGAACCAACTCATCATAAAATACATACATTTAAATAAGAAAGGTAGAAGTATTTAATATTGAAAATGATAAGAGGAAAAAATGAAGCAGCATGCAAGCAAGATCGGATTGATAGTAATTTTAGCTATGTTTTTAGTATCCCTATTCATTCACCCGCTACAAAACTCGTTTACAATTATTTCTTATGGACTAGAAGAAGTGAAATCAGCTAATTTTGACCACTCATACAGCACATACAATTCACTTTTAAACCGCTATGTGAAAAATGCCCGTGTAAATTACGAAGGCTTTATTGATTCAAGGGCTGAGTTCGAAACATTCCTTAGAGCACTCGGATCAGTCGATGAAAATGATTTTCAAACCTGGACTGAGGAGCAAAAATTAGCTTTTTGGATCAATGCATATAATGCTTTTACAATAAAGGCAATTATAGACCATTATCCTATAAAGAGAAGTTTTAGTCTTATCGGCATTTTTTACGCTCCGTCTAACAGTATACTGCAAATAAAAGGCGTATGGACCAAGCTTCAGTTCAGGGCGGTAGGCAAAATGGTTACGCTTGATGAGATCGAGCATCAGATACTTAGAAAGGAATTTAACGAACCCAGGATTCAT
>SPCL01000091.1 GCA_004525335.1 Thermodesulfobacteriales bacterium | reverse complement strand
AACCTCTCTTCTTTAATTGTTTGTGCCATATATATCGCCATTTCCCCATTCTAGGGAAAACCGCCATATGTCCTTGCACATTACCATTCAAGCTTGACAAAAGGGGAGCAGTCTCTTCGTACGGTTCCAACCAACAATTCCAATAATAACTCGCGAATTATAGACTTCATCTAGATTATAACTGTAAGTTGTAATCTAATCGGTTTCGTAATATTATTACTTATTATTGCCTTGTTTATGAGAAGCAACCAACTAATTCATATCTCGCTAATTTTTGTGATTCTTGTGGCTCTTTGGGCGATCCCTGCTTATTTAAAGGCGAGCCAGCAGAAGAACTGGTTGAGGGGCTTCCAAGCATATCAGAGCAGCTAATTGAAGCTCATTAAGAATCAGCAGAGTTAGCTTTCATATTTGTTGAAGTTGTCTGCGCTCTTGCACTCATAACCTTGGTTGCGCGAAGATTTTACAAGAAGCTGGGAAATGCTCTAACCATACTAACTCTTCTGGGCCTTATAGTTGGTGGAGGGCTAATCACCTGGACTGCAAACCTGGGAGGGAAGATAAATCATCCGGAAATACGAGGAGATAATACTGCCCTAATTGTACCTTCTTACAAGTCTGGGGAAGAGCGTGATTAAGATTAGTGAGGTTTAGGTTTAGTTAAAGTTTACATAAAACTCATTCTGACGGCTAATTATTTGCTGTCAATTATTAGGAGGCTAAAAATGCTAGTAAGAAATTTAAGCAACTATTCTTTTGGTGGTGAGACAAAATTAGGCTTTGATGACACCGTAGCTAAGGTTGAAGAAGTGTTAAAAGAGGAAGGATTTGGAGTATTAACTGAGATCGATGCCAAGAAAGTACTTAAAGAGAAACTTGGATTGGAAAGAAGACCTTACAAGATTCTTGGTGCCTGCAATCCTAATTTTGCTCATCGGGCTATCGATATGGAACCTGATATTGGAACGCTTCTCCCGTGTAATGTTGTAGTCTATGAAAAAGAGAACGGGAAAGTTATGGTATCAGCTATGAACCCGGAAGCCGCTCTTAGTCTTGTAGGGAATCCGGATATTGAAGAAATCGCTAAAGAGGTTAGGAATAGAATAGAAGCGGCCCTAGAGAAATTATAGATAAGAATTTCTGAGGTGCTGCGAGATACAAAATACGATATGCTAAGAATCTTAATAAATGTATTCATACTTCTTTGCCTTATTATACAAACAACCCTAGCACAAGAATATAAAATTTCTCTTAAAGATGCAGTAAAAACGGCTTTAGAAAACAATGATGGATTGAAAGCTCTAGAAAGTTCTGTCTCCGCTCAGAAAAGCGAGATAGGAATTTCAAGAAGTTTCCTTCTTCCTCAATTAAATATTGAAGAGAGGTTTGTTCGTACTAACAATCCCACAAATGTTTTTTCTATCAAATTAAATCAGGAACGATTCTCAGAGTCGGACTTCGATATCTCAACTCTCAATAATCCCGACCCGATAAGCGACTTTGAAACAAATTTCTCCGCAGAAATGCCGATATTAGCAGTTCAGGAGTACTTGAGGTTAAAGTCTTCAAAAAAAGAATATCAGGCAAAAAGCGAAGAATTTGGCCGGCAAAAGGAAGTGCTGGCATTCAATGTAATTGAGTCGTATATAAACGTCCAAACCGCAAAGGAGTTTGTGGGTGTTGCAGAAAAGGCACTTCAAGATGCCAATGAACAGTTAAGGATTGCAGATAAAAGATATAAATCAGGCCTGGGACTATACTCAGATACGCTTAGAGCCTCTACTGCAGTCACTGAATCGGAACAACAACTCATAAGCACAATAAAAAATCTAAAAGTCGCGAAACGTATATTAGGACTTCTTCTCGGTTTATCTGAATCAATAGATACAGATACAAAAGAAGCTGAAATCCCATTATATGATATGGACTACTATACTGATAACTCTCTTACCAGAAAAGATATAAAATCACTGGAACTAAAACACGAAAGTGCAAAAACAAATGTAAAGGCTGCGGAATCAGGCTATATTCCAAAAATCGGGGTCAGAGGCACTTACCAGCTTAACGATAACGATACACCCTTTGGAGCCCAGGGTAGCAGCTGGTTTGTCGCAGGTATTATGAGATGGGAATTATTTAACGGAGCTAGAAGAGAATATGAAAGAGTCAAAGCAAAACATCAAGCAGCAGAAATAGGACAAACAATAAGCGGACTTAAAAAAACAGTTTCACTCAGGGTCTATGAATCCCAATTAGCTGTGGACGAAGCTAAAAAAAATATAGAGCTTGCCGAGGCAGCTTTGAAAACTGCCAAAGAGGGGACGCGGCTTGTACAAAAAAGGTATGAAAATTCTTTGTCCCCATTTTTTGATCTCCTTAATGCTCAGGTGAACCTTGATAGAGCAAGAGCGAATCTTGTTGCTAAAAAGAATGAGTATCAGGTTTCGGTTGCTAAATTAGGTTTTGAGAGTGGGACAATATTACAGGATATAGGAATTGAATAGTAATATTTTAAGAGTAGTTAACATGAATAATCTAATCATTATTGTTCTATTGTCTTTATTAATGGTGAGTTGTAAAGACAGTGGAGACATTGATATTCAAAGACCCCTGATTACAGGGGTAACCATAGCTGAAATTAATCCCACCGAGGTGGATGTGTATTACAAAACATCCGGCACGGTAATGGCAAAAACCATAAGCGAAATTGCCAGTAGAGTTATGGGAACAGTTACTTCGATTGAAGTCAAAGAAGGGGATAGAGTTGCCGAAGGAGAGCTTCTTTTAACAATTGATGACAGGGATATAGTGCATAAGGTAAGAGCTGCGGAACAAGGTTATAAGGAATTATCGAAAGCTCTTGAAGCCGCCAAGCAAAATAAGCATCTACTTAACTTAACATATGAAAGGTATAAGAGTCTTTATGATGAAAAAGCCCTATCTGAACAAGAGATGGACGAGATTGAAACAAAGAAAAAGGTAGCCGATATTGAATTTGAACGAGCACAATCAGCTCTTGAAAGAGGAAAAGCAACTTTTCGGGAAGTACAAATAAATCTCGACTTTACGAGAATCAAATCACCTATATCCGGCATTGTAACTGAAAAGAATATAGAGATCGGAAATACTGCGGTTCCAGGTATACCGCTTTTAAAGGTCGAGGATAACTCTTCATTCAGGCTGGAGGTAATGGTTGATGAACAGCTACTTGAGAAGTTGCAGGTGGGAATGCCTGCTAATGTGTATATCAATGCATTAAATCGAAATGTAACTGGTCAGATTTCAGAGATCGTGCCTGTCATAGACCCCGTGACCAGGACCTTTTTGATAAAGATTGATTTAAACAACGAAGAACTTCTTAGAACCGGACTTTATGCAAAGGCCCTAATTTCCTATGGTAAGAGAGAAGCCATTTTGGTTCCAGAAGATGCAATTGTTGAAAAGGGGCAGCTTGACGGAGTCTATACAGTGGATGATGAGGGGATAGTTAATTACAGACTTATAAGAGCTGGGACAAGCTTTAGTGGCGGTGTGGAAGTTCTCTCAGGCTTAAAAGAAGGCGATAGAATTATTGTGGGCGGGATTCAAAAAGTTATAGATGGAGGAATTTTCAAGAATAAATAGCAGATATGAATATGGGCATAGCAGGTAGAATCGCCAATACTTTTATACAGTCTAAGCTTACACCGCTTATTGTCATTGCTTCCCTTGTAATCGGAATTTTTGCCGTTGTTATAACTCCCCGTGAAGAGGAGCCTCAAATTCTCGTTCCCATGATAGATGTCTTTGTCTTTTATCCCGGAGCTTCTTCAAAAGAAGTGGAAGATCGGGTAACTCGGCCTATGGGGAAACTGCTTTGGGAAGTTGAGGGGGTTGAGTATCTCTATACGATGTCAAAGCCGGGGATGAGTCTTGCGACGGTAAGATTCTACGTGGGCGAGGACATGGAAGACAGTATTGTCAAGCTCTACAATAAACTGCTTTCCAATTACGACATGATTCCCCCAGGCGTATCTGAGCCTTTAGTAAAACCCAAATCAATCGATGACGTTCCCATTTTAACATTCACAATCTGGAGTGATATCTACAACGGGTATGAGTTACGCAGAGTGGCTTACGAAATAGCCGAGGAGTTGAAAAAGGACAAAGATGTCTCTGAATTCAATGTCATTGGAGGTCAAAAAAGACAGGTAAAGATAACACTGAATCCCAATAAGCTTAAAGCATATTCTCTCTCTCCGCTCACAATTGCGGGGGTGATTGAAAGAGCAAACTTTACATCCAAGGGAGGCACTTTCCCATTTGAGAATCAAGAGTTTATCGTAGAGACGAGCGGGTTTCTTAAGAATCCCGAAGAAGTGGGAGATTTGGTGGTAAGTGTAGACAATGAAAGGGCTGTTTTGCTTAGGGACGTAGCAGAAATAACCGATGGGCCCGAAGAGCCATCAAATTATGTTTTCATCGGATTCGGACCTGCTTCTGTTATACAGAAATCCGGTGTAACTGAAGCTGTAACTATAACCCTCGCAAAGAAAAAAGGTACGAATGCAACCCACATTGCACAAAGAATGCATGAAAAGCTAGACGCTCTTAAAGGTAAGGTCATTCCGTCCGGTGTGGAGATAGAAACGACGCGTAACTACGGGGAGACGGCCAAGGAAAAATCTGATGAGCTCCTTGAACATATGTTAATTGCAGCTTTCTCCGTGACACTCCTGATAGCGATCGCACTTGGGTGGAGAGAGTCGATTGTCGTGCTCGTAGCAATCCCGGTTACTCTGGCTTTAACCATCTTTGTGACATATATGTTCGGCTACACTTTAAACAGAGTTACGCTTTTTGCACTAATCTTTTCCATTGGTATTTTGGTCGATGATGCCATAGTCGTTGTTGAAAATATCTACAGACACTTCAAATTGGAAGGAGTTAGTATAGAAACTGCAGTGCGTGCCGTGGATGAAGTTGGTAACCCAACCATACTTGCAACATTCACGGTCATAGCTGCTTTATTGCCCATGGCTTTTGTATCCGGTCTCATGGGTCCTTATATGAGACCGATACCCGTTGGCGCTTCCGCTGCAATGCTCATTTCCCTTTTCATCGCCTTTATAATAAGCCCCTGGTTAAGCTACATAGTCCTTAAAAACGTAAAGAGGAGTAAGAAAGAGGGTGATGAAGGCGGAATAATGGGCACTCTTAACCGAATTTATGAAAATAACTTACGTGGACTTTTGGCAAGCGGTAAAAAAAGACTGAAAACGTACGGTTTTATTACTATTCTGCTCGGAGGAGCATGTTTGTTGGTTGTATTCAAAGTAGTCACCGTAAAAATGCTTCCTTTCGATAATAAAAGCGAGCTTCAGGTGATTATTGATGTACCTGAAGGGACAACACTCGAAGAGACTGCAGCATTATCCAGGGAGATTGGGGGTTATCTGCAAACGGTCCCTGAGGTTACAGATTATCAGATGTATGTTGGTACTTCGGGGCCCTTCAACTTTAACGGTCTTGTAAGACACTATTTTTTAAGAGAAGGAAGTAACGTCTCTGACATACAAGTCAATTTTGTTCCTAAAAATGAAAGAAACGCTCAAAGTCACGATATAGCAAAAAGGATCAGACCGGACATAAAAGAAATAGGGGATAAATACGGAGCCCGAATAAAAATAGCTGAGGTGCCTCCGGGACCACCCGTGCTGAGCACTCTTGTTGCGGAAATTTACGGGCCCGATTCTGAGAGACAAATTGAAATAGCCGAAGATATTATGGGAGTGTTTGAAGAAACTGATCAGGTAGTGGATGTCGATTGGTATGTGGAGGATGATCAGAAAAAGATCGTGTTTGAAGTAGATAGGGAAAAGGCTTCAAGAAGCGGAATCAACGCCGATAGTGTTGCAAAAACTGTTCATATGTTTTTAGGCGGCAGTGGTTTTGGGCTCATACATATAGAAAAAGATAAGGAGCCAGTGGAGCTCTTTTTACAAGCGTCACTTTCGGAAAGAGCCGGCCTAGAAAATTTAAAAGAAATAACTCTTATGTCTCCTGAAGGTAATCAGGTGAGCCTGTCCGAACTCGTTAGCATTAAAGAAGTGCCCGAAGATAAAACTATCTACGGAAAAAACTTAAAGAGAGTTGTATATGTCACAGGGGATGTTGCCGGCAAGGCTGAAAGCCCTGTCTACGCTATTTTAAGTATGAATGATTCTATTGCAAAGATGGAACTACCGGAAGGATATAAACTTAAGACATATTCCTCCGTACAACCCGAGCTCGAGGACGTCTATTCGATTAAGTGGGATGGAGAATGGCAGATCACGTATGAAGTCTTCAGAGACCTAGGTATAGCTTTCGGGGCTGTTCTCATCCTCATATACGTTATGATAGTCGGGTGGTTTAGATCATTTATTATTCCTTTAGTGATAATGGCACCGATACCGCTTTCTCTTATTGGAATCCTTCCGGGTCATGCATTGCTGGGCGCATTCTTTACGGCTACATCGATGATAGGGTTCATAGCCGGAGCCGGGATAGTTATTAGAAACTCGATTATCCTTGTTGACTTTATAGAGCTTAAGCTTTCTGAAGGAATGGAACTTAAAGATGCGGTAGTGGAAGCTGGAGTGATTAGATTCAGACCGATGCTACTTACAGCATCCGCAGTTGTAGTTGGATCATCAGTAATCCTTTTCGATCCAATATTTCAGGGTATGGCGATTGCTCTAATGGCAGGCGAAGTTGCTGCAACGCTTCTATCAAGAACAATGGTTCCACTGCTTTATTATGAATACAAAAGTAGAGTCTAATAACTTTTATAACATAATATTTCCTCAGTGTAATACTGTTTGACCTTCACCCCGCTAACTGAACCAGTCAAAAGTGGAGGAATCTGACAAAATAACACTATTTAATTCGATCTAAGAATGTGACCAAATATGTGTCCAAATGAAAATATAAATGTTAACAAAATGAAACAGAGATATGCAAACTATTTTCTAATTTATTATATGTTGTTTGGATGTTAGGTATAAAAAATACACATTCTACCATCCTGACAAAGCATAAAATAGCACTCATAACCCATAGGTCGTAGGTTTGATTTCAATCACTAAAATGTTTCAGCGAGTTTTCATTAGGTTAATTATATACTGATTCACTGAGTCAGTGAATATGTCAGTAAACCGTTCTCTTTTATCCGCATATTGACACAACATTACACAAGATCATTATTTGCAATTCATGCATAATGCCCAATAATAACAACGTGTTACACAATATAACACGTTCAATTACAAGTATGCACAAAACCTTAAAATCTGAATGGCATTCATGAGGTCGTCGGTTCGATCCCGATCGGCTCCACCAATGACATAAATTGCTTAATATTACATTTGCATCCCCTGACTATTTTTATGCTCTTTGTCGTAGGAAATAATCAAGTGGAAATTTATCTTTACTTTGACCTGGATTGATTGACAACACTATATCTCTAGTGTTAGATTCTCTCGCAATGGTGGATATTTATAAAGAACGGCTAAAAGAGATACTTAAAGAGAAATCAATTCTCAGGGGCGATTTTACACTCGCCTCCGGAAAAAAGAGCGACTACTACATAGACGGCAGGCTTACTACATTAGATGCTGAAGGGGTTAATTTCATAGGAAAGATTTTCCTTGAAGAGATTAAAAAGGATCCTTCAATTAATGTCGTAGGTGGTCCAACAATGGGTGCCGATCCTATAGTAGGTTCTGTTCTCGCCCTAAGCCAGGAAGCCGGATATCCACTGCCGGGTTTTCTCGTCCGGAAGGAGGAAAAGGGACACGGGACCGGAAAGCTGATAGAAGGGAATCTGAAACCTGGAGACGTAGCGGCAATGTTTGAAGATGTTGTTACAACTGGCGGCTCTGTAATAAAAGCTATAAACGCTGTTCGCGATAGCGGCGCCGAAGTCAGTAAATTACTTGTTGTCGTTGATAGAGAAGAAGGGGCTAAAGCTAGGTTTAAAGAGATGGGGATTCAATTCTTTTCGATATTTCAGATAAGCGACTTACTCTAGTTGGAATTCGCAAGACAGATTTGTCCATTCTATGGAAATTCAATATTGTACTCTTCAAGTTTTCTTCTTAATGTCAGACGATTTATTCCAAGAGTCCTTGCTGCTTTAGATCTATTCCACCCGCTTGCACTTAGTGTTTCCTCTAATAATATCTTCTCGGCTTCTTT
>SPCL01000049.1 GCA_004525335.1 Thermodesulfobacteriales bacterium | reverse complement strand
GTGGGAAATGCCCGTGCAGTATGAGGGTGTTAGGCAAGAGCATCTTGCAGTGAGAAAATCTGCTGGGCTGTTTGATGTAAGCCACATGGGGGAGATAGAAGTTAAGGGTATAGATGCAATAAAATTCTGCCAATGGGTTACGACCAATGACGCAAAAAAAGTACAAAATTTTCAAGCTCAATACACTCTTTTATGCAACAACGAAGGCGGAGTGGTGGATGATGTAATTATATATAAATTCTCAGATGAGCATTTTTTGTTTTGCGTTAATGCTTCTAATAGTGATAAAGATTATGCATGGATTAAAAAAGAAGAAAATAATTTTGATGTAGTGGTTTCAGATAAAAGCTCCCAATATTCGCAGATAGCAATCCAGGGTCCTGATTCAAAAACTATACTTAGTGAGGCCTTAGGAGAGAACTTAGATAGCATAAAGAAATTCCGTTTTGAAATGATTAATTGGAATGGCTACGATATGATCGTGGCAAGGACCGGTTATACAGGGGAGGAGGGGTTTGAAATTTTCCTACCATGGGATGGAGCGCCATTATTGTGGAATAAATTGATGGAAATGGGAAGGGAATTCCAGATCAACCCCTGTGGTCTTGCAGCACGGGATACCCTTAGGATTGAAATGGGATATCCTCTATATGGGCATGAGATTGATGAGGACATTAACCCTCTTGAAGCCGGTCTTGAAAGGTATATAAAATTGGATAATGATGATTTTATAGGCAAAGCGGCCCTTACAAAATCTTTGGATGCGGGACTTGAAAATAAGCTTGTCGGTTTTGAACTTCTTGAACGCGGTATACCAAGAGAAGGGTACAGCATATTTCGAAATGGTGCTTTACTTGGTAATGTTACAAGTGGTACTTTATCTCCAAGTCTTGAAAAATCCATCGGTTTGGGTTATTTAAGTATTAAAGCAAATGATGATAGGATTCAAATCCAGATTCGTGATACCTTTAGGGATGCAAAGATAGTGAATATCCCTTTTTATAGTAAGTAGAAAAATAAGGAGATTGGATTATGGTACAGGTACTTGAAGAACTCAAATATACTAACGATCACGAGTGGGCACATGAGGAAGGCGATGTGCTTGTAATTGGGATAACCGATCATGCCCAGGATGCACTGGGAGAAATTGTTTATATAGAGCTTCCAAGTGAAGGAGATGAAATTACAAAAGGTGATCCGTTCGGAGCAGTTGAATCCACTAAAGCGGTTTCAGATCTATACGCTCCTGTTAGCGGTGATGTTGTGGAGGTGAATGAAGCGCTTCTGGATTCACCTGAGTTAATTAACGCTGATCCCTATGGTGAGGGCTGGATGATCAAAGTTAAAGTTTATGATCATGGAGAGCTTGAAGATTTAATGAGTTTTGAGCAATATACTGACTTTGTTGAGAACGAAGTAGAAGAATAGATCTTCCATAATCTTTACTTCTTTTCTTAAAAGTACTTTAATAGTTCTCTACTCATATTATCATGTTTACCTCTCAGTTTAGATTGTAGTAGTTCATAATATTCAAAAATCTGATGACTACAGACCTGGATAAAAATAATTCATTTGTTTCAAGACATATAGGCCCTGATGAATCAGAAGTGGAGTCTATGCTTGAACATCTTGGCGTAAATTCACTTGATGAACTAATAGCCTCTATTGTCCCTTCATTTATCAGGATGGCCGAGCCGTTAAATTTGCCCGAACCTTTAAGTGAAGCCGGTTTATTAAATGAATTAGCTAAGACAGCAAAACTTAATAAAGTTTACAAATCATACATAGGCATGGGGTATTATGACTGTGTCACCCCAGGCGTTATTCAAAGAAACATTTTAGAAAACCCAGGCTGGTATACCCAGTACACACCATATCAGGCCGAAATATCACAAGGCAGATTAGAAGCTCTTCTTAATTTCCAGACTATGGTAAGTGATCTTACCGGTATGGAGATTGCAAACGCGTCTCTTTTAGATGAAGCTACGGCTGCTGCTGAAGCTATGACTATGCTTCACCGGGTTAAAGATAAAAAGTTAAAGGGTGATGATGCAAACAGCTTCTTTGTTTCAGAGAAGTGTTTTCCTCAAACGATTGATCTACTCAGAAGTAGGGCAGAGCCATTGGGTATAAATCTTATTATTGGAGATCATGAAGGCTTTAATTTTGATGGTGAAGTGTTTGGAGTTCTCCTTCAATATCCTGGGGCTGATGGTGAAATCGTAGATTACTCCAATTTTGTGGAGAGCGCTCATGAGTCTGGAATATTAGTGGCCGTTGCTGCTGATTTACTTAGTTTAACTCTGCTTACTCCTCCCGGAGAGTTTGGCGCCGATGTGGTGGTCGGTTCATCTCAAAGACTCGGGGTTCCTATGGGATATGGAGGGCCGCATGCAGCCTACTTTGCAACTTATGAGAAGTTTGCTCGGCAAGTTCCAGGCAGGATTATTGGGGTCTCAATTGATTCCCATGGTGATCCTGCATACAGGATGGCTCTACAAACAAGAGAGCAGCATATAAGGCGAGAAAAGGCTACTTCAAATATATGCACAGCTCAGGCGCTCCTTGCTATTATGGCGGGCATGTATGCAGTCTATCATGGCCCTAAAGGGCTAAGAGCAATTGCTATCAAAATACATAATAGGGCTCAAATACTAGAATCTGAACTTAGTAGCCTGGGTTTTGAACAAATCAATAACTATTATTTCGACACATTGAAAATTGATCTCAAAGACTCAACCGGCGAAAGAATTAACGCTCTCAAATCAATTGCCGAAAGGGGAAAAATAAACCTTAGATATATAGATGATACACATGTTGGAATTTCACTTGATGAAACTACCGAACTATCAGATATAGAGACGATAATTAGAATCTTTTCCGAACTTGATGATAAAGATTATGACACAAACCTAAACACTATTGATGATCTTGGCATCCGGCTTCCGAAAGTACTACTTCGTCATAGTGAATATCTTAATCATGAGGTATACAACAAATACCATACTGAAACTAAGATGCTGAGGTATATAAAACGCCTTGAGAATAAAGATCTTTCTCTTACTTCATCGATGATACCTCTTGGTTCCTGTACGATGAAACTAAACGCTACAACTGAAATGGTGCCTGTTACCTGGCCAGAATTCTCAAAGCTTCACCCATTTGTTCCCAAGGACCAAGCAAGAGGATATGAGAATATATTTAATGAGCTCAAATCCTATCTTTCTGAAATCACTGGTTTACCTGGTGTATCACTTCAGCCCAACTCAGGCGCTCAGGGTGAGTATGCGGGGCTTATGGTAATAAGGGCGTATCATTCAGACAGAGGGGAAGGGCATAGAGATGTTGCACTTATACCCTCATCCGCTCACGGTACGAACCCCGCTAGTGCTGCAATGGCTGGGATGAAAGTCGTTGTGGTTAAATGCGATGATCGTGGGAATATTGATATAGAAGCTTTAAGAGAAAAGGCTGAGCAATATAGAGACAAGTTATCCGCCATTATGGTTACATATCCTTCGACTCACGGAGTATTCGAGGAAGATATTCAAGAAATATGCAAGATTATTCATGAGAACGGCGGTCAGGTTTACATGGACGGCGCCAATATGAACGCTCAGGTTGGACTTACAAGCCCTTCAATCATAGGAGCCGATGTTTGCCACATAAATCTACACAAAACTTTTAGCATTCCACATGGCGGCGGAGGTCCCGGGATGGGGCCGATTTGTGTAGCCCAGCACTTAGCCCCTTATTTGCCAGGGCATGCAGTTGTTGATATCGGAGATGAGAAATCTATTCCAGCCGTGTCAGCTGCCCCGTGGGGGAGTTCAAGCATAATGCTCGTGTCTTATATTTATATTAGATTGCTCGGGTGGAAGGGAGTAACTGACGCAACTAAATACGCGATATTAAACGCCAATTACTTAAAGTCGAAATTAGAAAAATTTTA
Organism: Thermodesulfobacteriales bacterium; assembly: GCA_004525335.1. Lineage (GTDB taxonomy): Bacteria > Desulfobacterota_D > UBA1144 > Nemesobacterales > UBA2774 > CR02bin9. The sequence goes on along the minus strand of SPCL01000049.1, from coordinate 10,088 downwards.
TAGCGTTCTTTATACCGGTAGTAGCGGCAGGGTTGCGCATGAATTCATCTTGGATTTAAGAACTTTTAAAAAGGAAGCTGGAATTGAGGTTGAAGATGTGGCAAAAAGGCTTATGGATTATGGTTTTCATGCCCCAACTATCTCATGGCCGGTTGCCGGGACCATGATGATAGAACCCACAGAGAGCGAGGCAAAAGATGAATTAGACCGTTTTTGTGAGGCTCTAATTTATATTTACAAAGAAATGAGAGAGGTAGCTGACGGAACAGCGGATAGAGAAGATAATGTTCTTAAAAATGCACCGCATACCTCAAAAGAAATTGCTAACGATAAGTGGAAGCATTCCTACTCCAGAAAAAAAGCTGTTTTCCCGCTTCCATATTTGAAAGAAAATAAATTCTGGCCGCCAGTTGGCAGAATTGATAACCCTTATGGGGACAGAAACCTGGTTTGTTCCTGCCCGCCAGTAGAATCATACGAAGATTTACCTTTGTTTATTCCGGCTAAATAATAAAAGTTATTTCTTGTCTTGGAGCACGCTGTCAACGTTTATAAGCGGAACACCACTGCCTCCGGTCAACCTTGGCAATGTGCCGTCCCATTTTTCTGCAAGTCTGAGCTCGATCAACTGAGGATTGTCCTTAAGCGCTTTAGCCTCTCTTGCTATTGCGTCTGCTTTTGCTTTAGAAGAGGCTTCAATTTCATAAGCTTGACCATCGGCAGCGAGCTTACGCTCCTGATAACCCGCCTCAGCCTGGGTTACCCTTCTTGTTTTCTCATTTATAGCTTGAAGCGCTTCCTGCTCGGCTCTTACTTTAAGTTCAATAGCTTTATTAAATTCTACTGAGAATTCAAAGTCTGTAATAGCAACGTTAGCTATTCTGAGCGCTGTAGGGACCTTCTTGTCTAGAAGTGTGACGTGTATAAAGTTTTCTATTGCTTTTTGAATCTGCTGCTTAACCTCGGCTCTCTTGGTTACAAGCTGCTCAGCTGTAAACTGGGCTGCAACTGCTTTTACCGATTCCTGAATTGCGGGCTCAATTACTGTTGCTGCTACGACTGCACGTTGTCCAATTCTCTGATAGGTCTGTGGAGCCACAGGTCCCAAGATCGAATATTGGACTGTAACCTGAGTTTCTACAGTCTGAAGGTCCTTTGAGGCTGCTGCAGATTTGGAATTAGCTTTCGTAAGCCTTATGTCGACTTGTTCTACTTTATCCAGAAAAGGCTTTTTTAAATGAAACCCTTCAGGTAGAGGTTGGGGTTGCACCGCTCCCAAAGTTCTTATGACCCCTACATGTCCACTATCGACAATTACAAATGCGCTAGTTGCTAGCACTATAACTAGAATAATAATTATCGGGTATAAAAAGTTTAAATTTTCAAGCTTAGGTCTTGAAGCCATATTAATAAAACCTCCGTTTTTTTATGAGTTATCTAATATAATATATCTGGATTGTGTGATTTGTAGAGTTTTTTCTATTTAATTGTTTTCCCAGCTAACATCTCTTACTCTAAGTCTGATCTCTTTTTTCCCGTTCCATCTATTAAACTCAGGGGTATAAACCATATCTATCTTGTCCGGAAGAGTTGTGGGTTGTTTCATATTAAACCATATTGCATCATAGAAATTTTCTCCCTCCTTTACCTTAAAACCGAGATGATTATCCTTAAATATGCGCTGTGATATTACTTCTACTTCTTTAGAGAGTAATAAGGGCTCAGGATTCCCAATGCCGAAAGGGGCGAGTAAATCTAGTTCAGAAATTAAGCTCTCGGATATAGATTCTAGCTCTACGGTGCAATCAATATTTAGTTTCTGCTTGTATGGTTCTTTATTTGACTCAAGCGCTTTATCAAACATTTTCCTAAATTTATCAACATCCTCTTCACGTATAGAGAGACCAGCGGCCTGTTCATGTCCTCCAAACTGCAAGAATAGTTCTCTGCATTCCAAAAGTGCGGCATAGATATTAACCCCGTCTACGCTTCTGCCCGAGCCTTTGCCTACGCCATCTTCACTAATAGCAATTAACAACGTAGGCTTTTCATACCTTTCTGCAATTCTTGATGCGACAATTCCAATAATTCCAGGGTGCCAGTTACGAGATGCTAATACTATCGAATTTGAGCCTATGATCTCGGGGTTTGATTCAAGCTGTGAAATCGCTTCTTTGACTATGCCAGCCTCTGTGTCTTGTCTATCGGTGTTTTGTTTATTTAGATCTTTTGCGATTTCTCTTGCGTCTTCTAAGTTGTCGGAAATGAAGAGTTTGACCGCATTATCCGCAGTGCTCATTCTTCCGGAGGCGTTTATTCTGGGTCCAAACTTAAAACCTAAATCGTATGATGTTACCTCCCCCTTAATACTGCTTGCCTCTTTTAAAGCTTGAAGGCCAAGGCGTTTAGGATTTTGCATCCTTTTAATTCCCTCTTTTACCAAAATACGGTTTACATCGAGCAGTGGGGCGCAGTCAGCGACGGTTCCAAGCGCCACGAGGTCGAGATAATCCCCTAAATTAGGCTCACCGTTCTTGAAAAATCCCTCATCTCTAAGAGCACGTCTAAGAGCTATAACTAAATTGAAAATTACCCCCACACCAACTATTTCCTTTGCCGGGTATTTGCAGTCTGAGAGTTTCGGGTTTAGAACAGAGACAGCTTTAGGGAGCTCTTGTGGGGGTTTGTGATGATCTGTAACAATAAAATCCACACCGAGCTCTTTAGCCTGCTCAACTTCCTTAACAGCGGTGATGCCGCAATCTCCCGAGATTATAAGGCCTACCCCATCCTGAGAGAGTTTCTTGACGGCGTCAATATTTATTCCATACCCCTCTTTTATTCTGTCCGGATTGTAATAGGTAACATTAGCGTTTATGTCTTTTAGGAAATTATATAGCAGCGCTGTTGAGGTCACACCGTCAACATCATAGTCACCGTAAATAGCTATTCTTTCATTTTCATGAAGCCCTTTCTTTATTCTCTCAATTGCTATATCCATGCCCTTCATAAGATATGGCGATGGCAGATCAAATAGTGTGCAGTTCAAGAAGAGATTTGCCTCTGTCTCGTTTTTAATGCCTCGGTTTAAGAGAATTTGAGCTGTGATAGGTGATATTTTAAGAGCTTTTGATAGTTTGTCTCTTAGCTTTATATTCTCTTTTTCTATTATCCAATTACTCTTCATTTAGTTATAGCCTTGTTATAGCCAGAATTGTTCAAAATGTTTATCTAGGAAAAAGTAAATATTGTTATTGGTAATAATAAATAGACAAGTCAGAAACATATTAAGACTACGTCGGTTAGTTAGTCTCGTTCTTGCTTAAATGTTCCACTAGTCCACTAAGACCAAGAAAGTAGCTGTTGATTCCAAAGCCAGAAATAACTCCGAGCGCAACTCCTGAAACAAATGATTTCTGTCTAAAATCTTCCCGCTTGTAGATGTTTGATATATGTACTTCTACAACCGGCAATCCTGAAGATAAAATTGCATCTCTAATAGCAACACTGGTGTGCGTGTATGCTCCGGGGTTGATTACAATACCCGCAAATTTAGACATGGCGTCTTGAATAGTACTTACAATATCCCCCTCAGAATTAGATTGGAAGAATGAAAGTTCTGCTCCAAGCTTCTCAGAGCAGTTGGTCAAAGATGTATTTATCTCTTCAAGAGTAGTGGAGCCGTAAATATCGGGCTCTCTTTTCCCGAGCATGTTAAGGTTGGGCCCGTGTATAACTAATATCTTCATTTTTGCTATTGTTCCTTAGAACCGAATCCTGCGGACAGGTTTATTTTATTTAACTTGGTTTTCTCTAAATTTTCAATTGAAGAGGTTTTTTCTTCTTCGTTTTTATATATGTGCTCTATTATTTCTAATGCTTTATCATACTGGCCTTGTTCTATATAAAGATTCAACATTGTCCCCGTAAGGACTTCACTATTTCCGAGAGAATCATCCATGCTGATTTCCTTTACTTTTCTTGATTCTATCGGTGTTTCAAAAGCTTGCATGCTGGATTTGTTCTCTATTTGTGACAGTTCCTTTTTAATCTCATTAATTTGACTGTGAATATCTGTATCATCTCTATGGAATACATATGTTTCTTCCAGTGTTTCAAGCGCTTTGTTAAAGTTGTCTTCACTCTTGTAAATTTGAGAGAGTAATTTTGCTGCTTCTAGATTGTCAGGCATCAGCTCTAATACTTTCTTCATTTCTTTTTTAGCCTGTTCGATGAGCCATCTGTCATAATAAATCTTGCCTAATAAGAATCTAGCTGTAGCGTTATTCTTATTATATCCTAAACCCCTAATCAATACACCTGTAGCTTTATCTACCTTGCCCAGCCTGTATTGAATATCCGCAAGTAAGCAAAATGTATTGGATGCCGGATCATTGCTTAGTATGGTTTCATACTTTTTTTCCAAAGCCAGAAGTTCATTTTGATCAATCTGTTCTTTTTGACACATATGCTTTTGAGGATATTGATATCTAATTTAAGAGTCAAGTTTTAAATCTCAAATGTATAAAGTTGCACAATTCCACAGTGTGATATAACACTGATAATGATGCTAAAATTTGAACGTTCGTTTCTCTCGTCCTATATAACTGCTATTAATCAATGAATATTTGTATCTCCAAATATTTGGCATAAACCTTGCACATATTTAATCCATATCATCGTAAGTTTACGTAGAATTATAAGGATGAAGTACTTTACACAACTAGTTTAATCAAAAAGGGAGGATGTCTCATGCGAAAATTATTAGTTGTTTTCTCAATCTGCTTTCTGCTTTCTGCGCCCGCATGGAGCTACTACGTTGAAGATGGAAAAGTGTATAACGATAGTAGTCAAGAAATAAATTTATATGGGGTTAGCTGGTTTGGGTTTGAAACGAATAATCATGTGGTTCATGGCCTATGGGCTAGAAACTGGAAAGATATGATTGAGCAGATTAAGGGGCTTGGATTTACTGCAATCAGGCTTCCATTCTGCCCTGCTACATTAAATGACGTGGGAGTCACAAGCATAAATTATTCACTTAATCCAGATTTACAGGGTCTTAATTCTCTTCAGATAATGGACAAGGTCATTGACGAGCTAGACAGACAAGGTTTTTATGTACTGTTAGATCATCATACCTCGGACTGTCAGACAATTGAGGAGCTATGGTATAACAGTAATTACTCCGAGCAGGACTGGGTTTCTGATCTAGTTTTCGTAGCTAATAGATACCGGGATGTTGAGAGAGTTTTCGCAATAGATATAAAAAATGAACCTCATGGACCTGCGACTTGGGGTACTGGTAATTCTCTTACCGATTGGAACACAGCCGCTGAAAAAGCTGCATCAGATGTGCTTCAGGTAAACCCTAAAATACTAATCTTTGTACAAGGGATTGAGAGTAATCCATCATGCTCAAGTTCAATTAACCACTGGTGGGGCGGCAATCTTGAGCCGTTTGATTGTTCCCCGCTTAGTATCCCTGAGGACAAGCTGGTACTAAGCCCGCATGTTTATGGGCCTGATGTTTTCGTTCAGCCTTATTTTAATGATTCCAGCTTTCCCAACAACATGCCCGATATTTGGGAGACCCATTTCGGGCACCTGGTCGACAGGGGATACGCTGTGATAATCGGTGAGTTCGGAGGTAGATACGGAAACGGCGGTGATTCCAGAGACAAAACATGGCAAGATGCACTAATTAATTATATGGACGGCAAAGGCATGACCAATTTTTTCTACTGGTCGTGGAACCCTAATAGTGGTGATACCGGAGGGATTCTGCAAGACAATTGGCAGGATGTATGGCAGGATAAAATCGCTCTACTTGCTCAGTTGATGGACGGGTCTACAAACCCCCCTCCAACTCCCGATTGTTCTGACGGGATAGATAACGATGGTGATGCTCTCACAGATTATCCGGATGATCCGGGGTGTGACAGCGCCAATGACAACGACGAATTTAACCAGTCACCGGGAGGGGACATTACTGCCGAAGTAAATATAAATGACGACTGGGGCACGGGCTACTGCGCTGCTGTTACTGTTACAAATAACTCACAGAGCGCATCTGACTGGACTGTAACATTTTCAGTAGAGGGAACTGTGGGAGACATGTGGAATGCTACATATAGTCAAAATGGCAATGAGGTTACAGCACAGGGCGTTTCTTGGAATAATATTGCAAATCCCGGTCAATCGATCGAATTTGGATTCTGTGCAGATAGGGGCTCTCAACCGCAACCAACTCCTGCACCTACACCAAGTCCTACACCCGTTCCAACTCCTGCACCTACTCCAAGTCCTACGCCCGCTCCAACTCCTGCACCTACACCAAGCCCTACACCAGCCCCAACTCCTGCACCTACACCACCACCTACGTTTGCTTGTTCAGATGGAATCGATAATGACGCAGACGGGCTAACTGACTTCCCAAGTGACCCTGGTTGCGCTAGCGCCAACGACAATGACGAGTTTAATGAGCACTCAGGCGGTGACGTTACTACTGAGGTAACAATAAATGATGACTGGGGAGCAGGGTACTGCGCTCATGTTGATGTTGTAAACACCACTTCTACTCCAGTGGACTGGACAGTTTCTTTTCCAATAGAAGGTTCAATTCGCAACCTCTGGAACGCTGATTATGAACAGGTTGGCAATACTGTTACCGCAGAAGGTGTTTCATGGAATAATACAGTCCAGGCGGGAGGAACAGTGAACTTCGGATTCTGCGCCAACAGATAGACCTATTGTACTGCTCCCCTTTTGTCAAGCCCGGTTTAAGTTGGAATTATGAATATTAATATTAAACAAAAAAGGGGGTCCGAAACACCCCTTTGTGTATTCAATCTTGTACTGTTTCCGTTAGTATCTGATTAAGCTGTTACCTTTCTTCTGCGGTTAAAAAATGCACCTTTTATATTGTTTGTTAAAAAGCAAAATCGCAGCAGCGTAAAAGTGACGAGAAAAACTGGATATCGAGTCACATCTGTTAATATTAGAATATTTATCAGAAGAATCAGGTTCACTTCATATGTATGTCAAGACTGTAGACCGCGGAGACACCTGAGTCGATGTAGGTGATAAATTCATCTACTATTCCTGCTGCTTCAGTCCATTTTCTGATCTTCCTCAACATTGCAAAGACTTTACTTTTGATTGTAACCGCGATATCTTTGAGACCGGTATGGAGAATAGGCCTTTAACAGCACCCCTATTGAATTCGATCATTACATTTTTGATCCGGTCACAAACACAGAAAACAGCACCGATTTTACCCGTTGAACTCTCACACCTGCCCGACGATCACAATACTGAGACTACGCTTCAAAACCTCAATGCTGCATTTTTAATTCTGCTGGCTGGTGAGGATCATGCGCAATTCTCGCAGGCACAAGGCTATCTCACCAAACTTGCAAAATCATCAAAATGGGCCGACTGGGCAAACTTTTACCTGGACAGTGTGCAGCTGGTCGCACAAGAGCTGGAGCAGTGCTGCCAGCAAGATCCAGAATTACAGGCAAAATTTCAAAATGTAGAGGAAATGCTTTCTGAAAACCTGCCTGATGATAAGACCATAGCGGAATGCATCTGGTCTGTGCTTTTCCCCGAGGGCGTTGGTATTCGCGGGCATGAGGCGGCGAGCATAAACGCGCTCAGAGAAAAGCGCACTGTCACCATCAGCAATTTGAATCCGGTCCCGATCGAAAATCCGTTTAAAGAAATCCTTTTTACCTCCAATGTTCTGCTGACCACACCACTCGTGGGCGCAGACCTTTCGGAATTTGACCAGCACTTTCAAGAACAGCTCAACAAGACTTCTCAGGAGCCGCAACTCTACTGGTATGACCACCCTATTCCTATCGGTGTCAATGCTGAGAGTAACGAAATCCTCTACGGTCTAAAGAACTTTGATGAGGCTGTCCAGGTGGAACGGCAACGGCATCCCGAGGAAACTGCTAAAGTCAACTTTGTTTTATCCGTATCAGTGACCCATAAACAACTGCAAACGCTGGGGAAAAAGTATATCAAGCACGTTCTGAGCAAAAATGCTGCCCTCGACCAGCTGAACATCTTCGCTTTTACGGAGGAAGATACCGACGCCCTGGTTCAACAAGTATTGCTGCCTGCAGCAGAGCAATGCTGCCCTACTGATAATGCAGCCGACCTGCTTTCCATTTTTGGGGTAGATGGGCGCTATGGTCGTCACTACAGCTTCCTGAAAGCCATATCCGCCCTGTGGCACGTGCTGATCAACCCGAAGATTCGAGCGACATTCAAAATCGATCTGGACCAAGTATTCCCGCAAACTGAGCTGATAGAACAAACAGGCGCCTCTGCGTTTGAGCATTTTCAGACGCCGCTCTGGGGAGCTACAGGTCATGATTTCGAGGGGGATCCCATAACACTGGGTATGATAGCAGGTACTTTGGTCAACAAGCACGATATTCATAAAGGTGTATTTACCCCGGATGTGACGTTTCCCGACGGCAAGCTCGCACCGGACGAATATGTTTTTTTCAGCCGACTGCCCCAGTCCTTATCCACTGAAGCTGAAATGATGACACGCTATCAGTCCGGAACAAACCTCGATGGCCAGCACACCTGTCTACAGCGTATCCATGTGACTGGTGGCACCAACGGTATTTTCGTAGACAGCCTGCGCCGTTTTCAACCGTTTACACCGAGTTTCATCGCCCGTGCGGAAGACCAGGCTTATCTGCTGTCAACACTGAATCAGTCCGAACGCTTGGGTTACGTGCATGCTGCCGGTTTGATCATGCGGCATGACAAAGATGCTTTTGCTCAGGCATCGATTGCAAAAGCCAGAGCAGGTAAACAGATCGGCGACTATCTGAGGATTTTGATGTTTTCTGCCTATGCTGATGCGCTGCCCCGGGGCGTCTGCGAAATAAAACGAATCATCGATCCTTTCACAGGCTGCTTTGTTTCCCGCCTACCGGTTACTATCGCATTATTGCGATTTACCCTCAAGGCAGCTCTTTTTTTCCACGAGGCCAATCCGGAAGAAGGAGTGAAATTCATACTTGCCGGCATACCGCAGATTCGGGAGGGGCTGGACTTCACACAGGGAGAGCCTAGTAAATTAGAACAGGTTTATGAGCGTGAACGTCAAGGCTGGCATCTTTTCTATGTATGTATGTCCGGGATAGAAGAGGGGTTGAAGGAAGGTGAACAATGGGCTTTATCCGTTCAAAAAGCAGCAAAAAAGATAGTTTCCGAATGTTTGCTCAACTAACCACGCTAACCCAATTTCTCCCCGAAACCGCCGGCTAATAATAGTTTGAACAACAATAACTGCAAGAAAAGCTAAATCCAGGCAATCAAGAAAGCATCTCCATTTTTATCGAGGGTCGCAATATCCTAATTAACATTTTGGTTGATTAAATGTCCGAAATTTCGGCGAAAACGGATAATTTTCAATCTTTCACTGCTCTCACAAAGCTCTCTCATGACTTCAAAGTTGCCATCCGTACTACTTGTCAAGCAGCATTTAAATGTGAAGTATGATTACTGTAATATTTCTCTTCCGCCTGAATAGGTGAGCTGTATCCGAGAGCAGAATGAAGATAACTCCTGTTGTAATACTCAACCCACTTGTCCAGTTCTAGACTGAGCTCTCTTTCATTCTCCCACTCTCTTAACCAAAAAAGCTCTTCCTTCATTGTTCTTATCATCCTCTCTGTATCGGCATTTCCTTTAGGGTTGTTATAACTCGTAAAGACTTGCCCTACTTCAAGATTAGAGCAGGCTTTCATAAAACTGAGTGAAGTAGGCTGGCTCCCGTTATCACTCATAAGCTTTAGTCCATGTCCCCTTACTCCTCCGGGGAACTCCCTGTTTAGTCCTTTCTCTAAAGCTTCCAGCCATTCTCTGCTTGTTGCTCTTGTTCCGCTGTAGTGTCCTACTATCTTCTTTGTATGCCAGTCCAGTACTATTACTACATATACCCAGCCAGTGTTTGTTATAACCTTTGTCATATCTATTCCCTACCACTGCTTAGGTTTATCTGCTCTAGGCTTTGGTCTTTCTGATACCCTCTTTGCTATTAGTCTTGTATTTGG
>SPCL01000035.1 GCA_004525335.1 Thermodesulfobacteriales bacterium | reverse complement strand
GACAGCTCCTCCCAGATGCTTAAAAAGGCGATTCAAAAAAAACGCCCTGGGCTCAATTTTAAATTATGCTCAATTGAAGAGATTACAAATAAATGGGATCTCATTTTTTCAAACGCAGCGATACAGTGGGTTGATAATCACGATCAATTAATTCCGAGGCTCGTGTCGTTACTGAGGCCCGGAGGACAGTTAGCAGTCCAGCTCCCAGCAAATCATAATCATCCTACTCAGCAGCTGATTGCAGAAATAGCAAATGAAGAACCCTATAAAAGCGCCTTGAACTCTTAGCAGAGGGAGTGGTCAGTGCTTTCTATAAGAGAGTATTCTGAGCTGTTATATGAGTCAGGAGTTCGGGATATAAATGTTTTTGAGAAAATTTATCCACACATGTTAGATGATGTGGATGCTGTTATAGAATGGCTTTCAGGTACGGCATTAATCCCCTATTTTGAGCGGTTGCCCGAGGAGCTGCATGATGATTTCCTAAATACCTATCGAAAAAGGCTCCAGGATTTATACCCTGAAACGCCGGTGTTTTTTCCTTATCAACGTATATTCTTTTCTGCAGTATGGCCGGAATAAATCCTATTGTTAATTTTTGCTAAAAAAAGTAATATTCAAGATATGATGTTTGTTTCAAATTCTTCAAAAGGAGTTTTATCATGAATGAGAAGAAATTTTCTAAAGAAGCTGCCATAAAGTTCGGCTGGAATAGGATGAAAGAAAACCTGGGATTTTTCATTGTCTATCTTATTATTCTTTTTATAATCGAGGCATTTTTTGGTTTCTTCGCTAGTGCCTTCACTGAGTCGCTTCCGTCTCTATCTCTGTTGTTCAATTTAGGATCCTGGGTAGTAAGCATAGTTTCATCCATCTTTGTGATTAAGATAGGCTTGAAGCTATATGAAAACGAAAAGATTGGAGCATATGATTTTTTATCCTTTTCTAGTTCCTTATTTTTCAAGTTTCTACTGGGTTATGTCCTATATACATTACTTGCAGTTGTAGGATTCCTGTTGCTTATAGTGCCAGGAATATACTTGGCAATTAAGTATCAATATGTCCAGTATCTTATAGTAGACAAGAATATGGATGTGATAGAAGCATTTAAAGAAAGTGGTAAGATGACAAATGGACATAAATGGAATTTACTTTTACTACTGCTTTTATTCTTGATAATAACTATTTTGGGAGTTATGGCTTTGGGAATAGGTCTATTAGTTGCGGTCCCGATTGTAATTGTTGCTCAAGCCTATGTCTATAAAAAATTATCTTTGAACACAGTAGTTCAAACTCACAGTACTACTACTCATACAGGATCAATTGATAATTCGTTTCAAGCGCCAGGTTCTATTGCTTAATTTTTATAAGGGTATTCTAAGATAATGAGTGGATACTTTAGGCTTAAAATAGATGTTGAGAGCGAGCTTGAACTTATCAGCCAGAGCCGCGCCGATGAACTGTTTGACCTAATTGAGGACAATCGAGAATATCTCAAAGAGTGGCTGCCCTGGCTTGATAACAACCGCTATTTCCAAAATACAATTGATTTTATAAAGATTTCCCAAATACAATACGAGCGTAATGAGACTGTACAGTTTGCTCTTATGTATAAAGGAAAAGTCGCCGGAGTGGTAGGATATCACCGGATTGATTGGCTGAATCGCTCAACAAGCATCGGCTATTGGCTTGGAGAACAGTATCAAGGCAAAGGACTAATTGCTAAGTCTTGCTCAAAGGTACTCGATTATTCCTTCGGTAGAATGGGTCTTAACAGGATCGAAATAAGATGTGCTACAGAAAACTTAAAGAGCCGTGCTATTCCAAAGCGATTGGGCTTTAAAGAAGAGGGGCTTATACGAGAGGCAGAATGGCTCTATGATCACTTTGTCGACCATGTTGTTTATGGAATGCTTGAATCAGAATGGCTCAATAACGATAGACTCGTTATCAATCCTTAAGTCTTTAAAGCATGAAGTCTTTGAATGTGTAATGGATAAAAAGGCTGCAATGCAAAGATAGGCTCTCGATTGAATAAAAAATGCCCTCCCATACTGAAGATCAGACACAGGAGGGCTTAAGAGAAGCAAAAGGCAAAATTCAGTAAAAATACCAAAATAAACTTTAAGAGGAATAAAGGAAATTCGCACAATGAAATCTGCGCTGAACCCGTATCTCTCTAATTAGATGTTAGACTATTCTGTTGTGCTCTAGCAAGGTTTAATTTGTGCATCGATAAAAGGCTTAGATAATTATGGATAGTACTACTAAAGTATTAAGCTCTCGTTGAGAGGTCTGTTTAGTTTATTTAGCACTCATTCCTCCATCTACTGAAAGCATCGTGCCGGTCATAAATTTAATATTGTCATCGCAAAGAAATAACACGGCATGAGCAATTTCCTCTGGCTGCGCAAGACGTCCAATCGGGTGAACAGAGATGTATCGTTTCTCACCAACTTCTCTATCACTCCACTTATCAAATAAATCATCCATCATTGGCGTGTATATAGTTCCCGGACAAATTCCATTAACACGAATTCCTTTATCGGCATATTCGAGAGCCATGCTCCGTGTAAGTTGATTTACTGCGCCTTTAGAAGAGCTATAAGCTGCAAAACCAGCGGGAGAGGCTTTTAGTCCAAGTATTGAAGAATTATTCACAATGCAGCCTGATTTTTCTTCTATCATATATGGAATCGCATATTTTGACATAAGGTAGATGCCTTTGACATTAATATCGAATGTTTTGTCCCATAGCTCTGTACTGGTCTCATGAGTTATACCCATGTATGAAACACCGGCATTATTAAACAGTATGTCAATGCGTCCGAATTTGCTCACGGTATAATCGACTGCAGCTTTACAATCTTTTTCTTCTGATACGTCGCTTACTAAATACTCAATTTCCAGGTTTTCCGTTTTAGCTTCAATGACAGCTCCTTGTAAAATTTGTTCCCTACGTCCGGTGATAACTACTCTCGCTCCTTCTTTTGCGAATAGAAAAGCGGTAGCTTTCCCGATACCTGTCCCGCCTCCCGTAATTAAGGCGATTTTGTTTTTGAGTTTCATAAGTGTTCATCCTTTTTGGTATGAGGAAAGATATTATGGATGGAGATTAAAATATTATCAATATGGAGCAAGTTTTATAGTGCTTGATTTACTGTCTAGTAGAGAGGGAATAATAATGAAATTTATTTAACAGAATTTCAATTAAAATGAAGATATAATAGATAACAATTACTACTTCCAAAAGAGAGGGTTTATAGATGGCTAATCCCACAAATAATAGCAACAAAGAATTAATTGGAGACCCTAAGAATGTAGCTATTGTGCTACTTGTGTTGATAGTTCTTGTGATGGGTTTTCTATTAACAAATAACCTACGTCAGGATAAAGTTTCCATTGTCTCAAACCCCTCCGGTGGTGAAAAAGTATCGGTAGTTGAAGTAAAGTTCGATAAAGAGAATAACGAATTTGTGGACTTTATCTTTAATCATCCAGTCGGAGAAAGTGGGGGGGTACTGGGTCGTGATCCTGGGAAAATAACCCCTTCTATAAGCGGTTCATGGACTTGGATAAGCCCGAATACGCTTCGTTTTCAGCCCTCCGGAAGATTTAATATCGCAACAGACTACAGCATAACTCTATTACCCGATCTCTTTTTAAAAGAAGGACAAACTTTAAGCGGTAAAAAAGAGTTTGAAATAAGGACGGACAAATTCCAGGTCGAGCAATCTACAATAGACGAGGAACCTACGGTAGATAAGAAAAACACCGTAATTTTAAACGGCACTTTAAGATTTAATTACTCTGTCGATCCTGGGGTTCTGGTTAGGAAAATAAAACTCTACGACGGAACCTCGGGTGATAAAGAGGTCCCAATAAAACTCATAACAAACTATTGGGATACCACAATTAAATGGGAAAGTGGGCCTGTTGAAAAAACTAAAAATGAGAGGGATTTGCAACTCGAAATACTCGGCGATTTAACATCGGCTGATGGTAATGTTCCCCTGGGAGAGGATTTTAGAGAGACTATACTTCTTGGCTCAAAGGACAATTTGGTTATAAGAAATGTAGATCCTAAAGCCAAATTTCCAGAATCCTCAATTACTATTTCCTTCTCTTCCGCCGTAAGCCCCGACATAGCTTCTGATTACATATCCGTTGTGCCTGGTGCGAAATACAAAATCCAAAGGATTCAAAACAGGCTCATTTTGAAGGGCAATTTTAAACCTGGAGGGGCTTACAAGCTCAATATCGAGAAAGGTCTTCCTGCTGTAGATGACGCGGGGCTTCAAGAGCAATATTCTAAAGATGTAAGCTTTTCAAATCTCAGCCCTAGTGTTGAGTTTGAAAGCGCTGGAATGTTTCTAGACTCTAAAGGAACTCAAGCTCTTAACCTTAAAACTATAAATGTAGAAAAGATCTCGATTAATATTGACCGCGTCTTTCTGAACAATCTCTCCTTTCTTTTTCAATCATATGGCTATTCAGTATGGAGAGACGAATATTATCAGGGCTCAATCGGCAATTATTTTGGCGACCGTATAACAGAAATGCAAAACATTAAGATTGATAGCAAACTAAATCAGGAAATTGATACTGTTATAGATCTTAAAAAATATATTCCACAGGATCAGCCAGGGTTATATCAAGTTGGTATCATTGCAGAAGGGCAATATCAGGGAGTGCAGAGATGGGTTCTCATCACGGATATAGGGATAGTAAGTAAAAAAGGCCAAGATGACTTTCTTGTCTGGACATCATCTTTCTCAGACTTAGACCCGATTAGTGGCGCAGAGGTGAATATCATCAGTGAGCAGAATCAAGTGATTAAAAGCGGTATTACTGATGCAAGCGGCATATACAAGTTAAGCGGCACAAAGAAATTATTTGAGAAGCAAAACCCCTATATGGTGCAGGTAAAAAAAGGGGACGATTTTAGCTTTCTTCTTTTTGAAACTATGGAGATTGATACTTCCGGTCTCGATGTCGGCGGGGCTTATCCGTCAGAGAAAGGTTATACGGCCTTTGCATATGGCGAAAGAGATATCTATAGACCTGGAGAGACCGTTAGGGGAATTGCAATTATTAGAGATCTCAATCTCAATAAGCCAAAATCCATGCCGGTAATTCTCAAACAAACAGATCCTAGAGGCAGGGTCTTAAAAACATTTAAGGAAACTCCTAACAATGAAGGCATATTGTCCTTTGAAATACCCCTTCCGGATTTTGCTGCCACAGGTAATTATGTTCTCGAAATACTTATTGGCGATAGCTTAATAGGCCAGTACGATTTCCAAGTTGAAGAATTTATTCCAGACAGAATAAAGGTCAAAATAAATCCTGAAAGTGATGTTGTTCAAATTGGCCAGCAACTTAGCTATGAAGTAAGTAGCTCATACTTGTTCGGCCCCCCGGCATCTAATCTTGCTGTTGAGACAAGTGTTGATCTGGTTGAGCGTCCGTTTTTGCCGGAAAGCTACAAAGGCTATGTCTTTACAAATGAAGATAGAAAATTTAAATCAAGAGAAATTTTCAAACATGATGGCAAGCTAAATCAAGAAGGCTCTACTTCGTTTAGTCTAGATATCCCAGATGGTCTGAGACCACCTTCTTCGCTTCAGGCTCAAATCACAGCCCGTGTGCAGGAAACTGGAGGGCGGGGTGTAACTTCAAGAAGGATGGTGAATGTAGATCCATATCCCTACTATCTAGGGATTAAGGAAGTCGAACCTGATAAATATGCAGAGCCGGGACAAGAAGTTGAGTTCGAGTTCGTTGCATTGTCAGAAAAAGATGGCAAAACGGGCAAAACGGTAGAAGTAAAAACCGGTGCTTTAAAAGCTGAGCTTTTAAAAGACACATGGAACACAGTGCTCAGGAAAACTGCCTCAGGGAACTATAAATACGAGTCAGAACGGGACAGTGCATTAATTGATTCAAAAGTAATAGATAATGGCTTAGAAAAGGGCACATTCACTTTCACGCCGCCAGAGTTTGGAAGCTACAGGGTTACATTGTCAGATCCTTTGGGTGGAGCATCTACACAGATTCAGTTCTATGCGAGCGGTTGGGGATTTTCCCCTTGGGCACTTAAAAACCCGGCTAGGATAGAGCTTGATCTTGAGAAAGAAGAGTACATGCCCGCTGAAACTGCAACTGTTCAAGTAAGGGCGCCATTTTCAGGAGAGCTTCTCATAACAGTGGAACGAGATGACATTTACTATACTCAAACACACACTATGGACGGCAATACCGCAACTATCCCGATCCCGGTAAATGAGCAATACAGACCTAATTCATACGTAACTGCAACCTTGATCAGGAGTGTAAAAGATTTAGAGCCGGGCTCAGCCGCAAGAGCCTTCGGCGCTATAGCTATTAACGTAGATAGAATCTCCAATAAGATGGATATTGAAATAACCGCGCCTAAAGAAATAAGACCACTTAATCCACTCAACATAAGTGTTAAGACTGTGGCTCAAGCCTCGGTCACTATAGCCGCAGTTGATGAAGGGATACTTCAGCTTATAGATCAAAAGAGTGCCGATCCCTTTACCTTCTTCTACAAAAAATTGGCCTTAGTTGTAAAGTCCTATGACACTTTCTCACTTCTCCTTCCAGATGTTGCTCTAGAAAAGTCTCAACCTGGGGGAGGATTTGCAGCAAAGAGAGAGCTTCAGTTCCTTAGCACTCAAGGGATTAGAAGAGTTAAGCCTGTAGCTTTCTGGTCCTCTGTTCTTCAAGCAGATGAAGAAGGCGTAGCAAAAGTTGAATTCGATGTGCCGGAATTTCAAGGCGCGCTCCGTATTATGGCAACTGCTATAAAGGGTAAACAATTTGGTTCTTCCGATGCCTATACCAGAGTAAAATCTCCGATAGTAATACTTCCAACAGTACCGAGATTCATATCTTTAAATGATAAAGTAGTCTTGCCAGTCTCAGTCAGAAACGATACCGGAAGTGACGGAAGTATTAAAGTGAATCTGCTTTCAGAAGGGCCGGTGACTGTGAGGAAATATGAAATTAATGACAGTGATAAGGATAATTCTGTTAAAGCTACTAATGCTGAACTAAATCTAGAGATTCCCAAAGGTGCTGAAAAAACAGTTTACTTTGAACTAGATTCATCAGATACCACAGGTGCAGTAAAACTTACCTTTAAAGCTTCCGGAAATGCTGAGTCGTCTCAAGTTTCAATTGATGTTCCCGTACTTCCCGACTTGCCAAAATCCACATCCGAGGGTGTAGGGCGAATTAGTTCTGCCGAAACTGTATTTGATCTTGTAAATAAAGACAATTATCGACCCGGCACACTCTCAAGAGAGATCTCTATAAGCAAACTTCCTTTGATTCAGTTCTCAGGGAAGCTTGAATATTTACTCGGTTACCCGTTTGGATGTCTGGAACAGACCACATCAAAAATCTTTCCACTCATATATATGTCTGAAATTGCCAAGGAGCTTTATCCCGAAATATTTAAAGATTCTGACCCTGAAGCTATGGTGCAGGACGGGATAAGACGTATCAGCGGCATGCAGGTAAGCGGGGGCGGTTTTTCGCTCTGGCCGGGTTCACAGGATGTAGATCCTTGGGCGAGCATTTATGCGTCCCATTTTCTTGTAGAGGCAAAAAGGGCGGGATTCTACATTCAGGAGTCAGTATATTCTGGCGCTATCAGTTTCTTAAAAAATGAAACTAGAGCTAAGCAGTCTTACGGCACAGGCGAGCTTGAGAGGGTGGTTTATGCGCTCTATGTTTTAAGCCGTGAGGGGCAAGCTGATCTCAGCACTATGGATTTTATAAGAGAGCGCCATATAGACGACCTGACCGCGGAGTCCAGAGCTTTCCTCGCTGGAGCATATGCTTCACAAGGTGACACCGGGGCATTTGATGATTTACTCGCAGGCATAAAAGATGTGGAGCAAGTAGAGCGTCAGACCGGAGGAAATTTCAACTCCACTATTAGAAATAGAGCAATTTTGCTTCTAGCCATTCTTGAAGTGAACCCCGATGATCCCAGAGTGCCTGAACTCGTAGATCGTCTCTCAAGGGACGCGCAAATAAACCAATACTGGACAACTCAGGAAAGCTCTTTTGCTTTGCTTGCAATTGGTGAATTCATCAAAAAACAATCTGAATCTGCCTCATATTCCGGAAAGGTTTATTTGGGAGATAAAGAGATAGGATCATTTTCAAGTGATAAAATGCTAACCCTAACCGGTCTTCAAGGTGATGGATCTCTCAGAATTAAGATGGATGAAGGCTATCAAAATGGAAGCGCTTTTTTCTCCTTGATCACCAGGGGTAATCCAACTAAGAAGGGTTTTAAACCTGTGGCGGATGGTCTGCAGGTTGAAAGGGTTTTCTTAACACGAGACGGCGCTCCGATAAATGTAGATCAAATTGAGCAAGGAGATCTCATAGTACTTCAAACCAAAATTCAAAGTGAAGCAGGGCGTTTGGATAATGTGGTTATACAAAACTTGCTGCCTTCCGGGTTTGAAGTCGAGAACCCAAGGCTTAAAACCACTGAAACCCTAACCTGGGCGACAGGAGATAGTATTGAGCCTGAATATCTTGATATTCGTGACGACAGAATACTAGTATTCACCGATATTCCTGATGCTAAGTGGTATAACTACTACTCACTTCTTAGGGTAGTAAACCCGGGAGTTTTTGTTCTTCCCCCTGTACAGGCTGAAGCAATGTATTCGCCCAACATACGTTTTACAGGAAAACTGGAGGAGCCCCTTAAAGTGGAGGTTAGGAATTAATTGACTTCAATAGGGGACTTTTCTTGAAAACTTTCTTCCTAAACAGATTGGGAGTTAAAACCAAATGGATTGCCGCTCTAACTTTCTCACTTGCTCTAGTCTTAGTTGGAAGTTTCTTGCTATTCCTATTTCTGGACTATCTATATCCCTTTCCAACTGAAAATTTAAATAAAGAATCCACTATAATAATTAGTGATAAAGAGGGGGATCCTCTTAGATTCTTTTTCCCCAAGGATAAACAGTGGCGCTTTCCAGTCGAGCTTAAGGATATTGACCCAAAACTTGTAAGTGCGGTAATTGAGTCTGAGGATAGATGGTTTTACACTCATCCGGGTGTAAATCCTCTTGCAATTGGAAGGGCTTTTTACACCAATATAAAGTCCGGCCAAGTAGTCTCCGGAGCGTCTACAATACCGATGCAGATTGCCCGGCTTTCAGAGCCAAAAAATAGAACTGTTTTCGCCAAGGCCAATGAAGCTTTCAGAGCGCTTCAGCTGAAATGGCATTATGATGATAATGAGCTCCTTAAGATTTATTTGAACATAGCACCATACGGGGGAAATATTGAAGGAGTAGGAGCTGCCTCATATTTTTATTTTGGTAAAAGTCCGCGTGCGCTTGAGCCTCACGAGATAGCTCTTCTTACACTACTTCCACGCTCTCCGACAAAATACGATCCGACCCGTAATCCCAAAATAGCTCATGCTAAGAGAAACGAAGTAATAAATATGCTTAAGAGTAGGGGCGTCTTTACATCTAAACAGGCTCTATCAGCACTTGAAAAACCGGTTCCTAGCAAACGAAAGAGCCAGCCCTTTAAAGCCCCACATTTTACCGAATTTGTTTATAAGCAATTCAACAATTCTGAGAACATTCAAACTACTCTGGATATTTGGATTCAGCATCTATCAGACAGCATTGCAAAAAAGCACATAGGTGATTTAAGGTCACAAGGCATCAATAATTTAGCTATTGTTGTAATTGATAACGAAAGCCGTGAGCTAAGGGCAATGATCGGCTCAAGTGATTTTTTTGAAAGAAGCTCTTCGGGACAGGTAAATAATGCTGTTTCAAGACGCTCTCCCGGCTCAGCGCTTAAACCTTTTCTCTATGCTCTGGCTCTCGATCAAGGACTTGTCATTCCCGATACTTACATGCTCGATATCCCTACTGACTTCTCCGGATATGTGGCTGAGAATTATGACGATAAGTACAGAGGACCTATCACAATGAGAAACGCATTGATACTCTCTCTTAATGCCCCGGCAGTCAGACTGCTTTCAAGGGTAGGGCTTAAGGATTTTCATGATCTACTTCTCCGTGGAGGACTTAAAACTTTAGATCGACCGACAAATAGCTACGGGCTTCCGCTAGTATTAGGATCAGGCGAGGTAACACTCTTAGATCTTACAAATCTTTATGCAACCCTCGCAGAGGGGGGAGTGCATCGTGCCGTCAAATTTGTATCAGGACCCGGGCATAATTCGATTGAGGCTGAGCTTATTACACCTGAAGCGTCCTATTTGATTACCGAAATTCTAACCGAACTCAAACGACCGGACATGCCATCTAGAGGTTGGGCACTTACAAAAGATGTCCCGGAAGTTGCTTGGAAAACCGGGACTTCATATGGGCATAGGGACGCCTGGTCTATAGGGTATTCGGATAGATACACTATTGGCGTGTGGGTGGGAAACCCTGACGGACGCGGAGTAAAAGGAATTTCCGGCGCTGAGCACGCAGGCCCGATACTGTTTGATCTATTCCGAGCTATTGAGGGCGGCGGTTCTAAAGTAGCTGAACCGACTAACCTCAATCTGAGAAGTATTGAGGTTTGCAAACAAAGCCACATGCTGCCTAGTAGTTACTGCGCTCAGAGAGAGAAAGTTACATATATCCCCGGTGTATCAAAGTTATCAAAGGATAATTATTCAAAGAGAATATTCATAGATAAAGAAACGGGGCATCAGCTAATAGGAGAGTGCCTATCTGAGCGCCCACATGAAGCCAGGGTATTTACCGTATATCCTCCTGAGTTAACGGCGTGGTGGCGTGTACAGGGGAAACCACTTGAAAATGTTCCACCTGTAAGCTCTCATTGTAAGGATATACCACCTGAGCTTCCGCCAACGATAACTTCACCTGATCAAAAGACGCCTTACCGTGTTCTAAAAGGTACTCCTTCTGACTACCAAAAAATCAGACTATCTGCTCGTGTGAGCGAGGAGGTCGAGACACTATATTGGTATCAGGATGGAAAATTAATTGCAACCACAAGTCCGGATAAAAAAGTATTCATGCCACTCAAAGCGGGCATACATAATTTAGTAGTGGTTGATTCCTCAGGGCGTATGGATAGTATCTCTTATAGTGTAGAGAGTTCTGAAAACCCTGAGTTTGCCGAGAATTGATAAAAAGACTATGAAAACTTATTTAGCTATAATGCTAATCTTGTTGTTTTCAATTTCATCCAAGGCCTCCGAAGAAAATCCTTCTCTTAAATTTCTAAAGTCCGGAGAATTGGTAAAGGAGTTAAGTCTAAGTGAGCTCAAAGATAAGCTAAAAACTCATAAGATCAAATTCCTAGATCTCATGCATCAAAAACAAAAAAGCTATAAGGCTTTCACGCTTCAAGATGTGGTAAGACTTGGTTTTGGAGAGGGATTAAACAACCCTGAATTCACAGATGCTGCTTATCAAGCTCTCGATGGATATGTGTCTGTATCTTCAATTTCCAAATTGAAAGAGCCTAGAGGATATATTGTTTATGAGGATTTGGATTTCGAGAATTGGGAGCCAATCAGTATAAAGCAGGTTAACCCCGGCCCATTTTATCTTGTCTGGACTGGAAAAGATCAAACAACTCAAAATGAGTATCCATGGCCCTGGCAGCTTGTATCCATTGATCTTATTAAATTTGAAGACCAGTATCCCGCGGTTTTTCCCAAAGGCGCACCGAAGGATTCATCAGCATTTTACGGATACGAAATATTTAAGGGCCGCTGTATCAGATGTCATTCTATGAATCAGCAAGGGGGTAAAATAGGGCCTGATTTAAATGCCCCCCAAAGTATAGTCACTTACCGCAATACCTACATGATAAAAGAGTTCATAAAGCATCCATCTAAATACCGCTACTCTCAGATGCCTGATCATCCGGATTTATCAGATCAGGATCTGGATAATTTAATTTCTTATTTTAACTACATGAATGAGAACAGGAACTAGCGCTTTTCTAAGATCATGTTCATGCCGTTTTTGGGACGGATAGTGATTAAGGCTTGCGGTACTATTTTTTGATGCGGAACCAGTCTCATCTTCCATTTAGATGCGATAGTGGCAATTAGAATCACCCCTTCCATCCAAGCGAAAGGCTCTCCAATACATCTTCTTGTGCCTCCTCCGAAAGGGAAGTATGCAAATCTTGGAAGCCCTTTAGTTTCTTCAGAGCTCCAGCGCTCAGGAATGAACCTCTGCGGTTCTCTGTACAACCTTGGATCACGGTGGACAACATATTGGCTCATAAAAATATCAGCCCCTGCCGGTACTACATATCCACCCACCTCGTAATCTTCCTTAACCTGTCTTGCCACAGCCCATGCAGGAGGGTAGAGACGTAGAGCTTCTTTAAACACATTCTGCGTGTAGGACAATTTCCCCAAATCCTCCAGAGTTGGCAGACTTCCATTTAGAACCGAAGAGACCTCCTCGTACATTTTCTTCTCTACTTGTGGATGCTGAGATATTAAATACCAAGTCCAAACCAATGAGTTAGCCGTACTCTCTTGGCCTGCAAGGAATAGAGTTAGTGCTTCATCCCTTACTTGAAGATCTGTCATACTTTCTCCGTCGCCTTCTTCGTCTTGAGCTTCGAGCAGCATAGAAAGTAGATCCTTCCTAGCTCCGGGATTCTTCTTTCTCTCCTCTATCAAGGCATAAATAATTTTATCGAGCTTGCTTTTAGCCTCCTGGAATCTGCGGTTAGCTGGAAGGGGCCAATTATCTACGTATTCTGAATATGGAAATAGTAATCTTGGAAATAAGCTCACAAGATCAGTTAGAGACTGCCCGATTTCATCTGATTCCGATTCCATATCGGAGTCAAAAATAGTTTTACTAACAATAAATAGAGTGAGCTTCATCATCTCTTTATGAATATTCACCACAGAGCCGTTTTGCCAGTCTTCACCTACTCTGGATGCGTACTCCGCCATCACATCTCCATAAGATCTGATTCTCTCATGATGAAATACCGGCTGAATGGTGCGTCTTTGTTTAATATGCGGCTCGCCTTCGTTGGTAAGTAGACCTTCTCCAAGAACTATTTTAGTTCGTTTGAGGGCCCGGCTTTTTTCAAAGTTGCGGTTATTGGTAACGAGAACGTCTTTAATATGCTCAGGGTTGTTTAGCAGGTACATCTTACGAGAGCCAAGCTTATAATAAACAATGTCTCCATATTCCTCAGAAACTCTTGTAAGAAAGCCGAGCATATCGCTAAAGTAATCGATTAACGAGCCTACAAACGGCAAGCCTTTCGGGCCCGGAGGTAGGAAAGGATCTTTCCTTAAGTGATTGGTTTTCGCTATCGGCATTGCTAAAACTTAGAATATGGAATTGGGCACACGGTGTCAACTAAAGTTTGCGCTATCTTAAGAAACTCGTGTAAATTATATAAATAGACTGAAATTACCATGGAATCAATCGAGACTATAAAGCGCATATTAACGGAGTATAAAACTATAGCGGTTGTAGGGCTTTCAGCTAAATGGAACCGTCCGAGTCACTTTGCTGCAAAGTATATGAAGGGGCATGGGTATAAGATTATCCCGGTGAATCCGGCTTATGATGAGATACTGGGAGAGAAGTGCTATCCAAGTCTCCTTGATATTCCTGGGCCTGTTGATATAGTAGATATTTTTAGGCGGTCTGAGGATGTTCCACCCATAGTTGAGGATGCAATTACAATAGAGGCTAAGGTTTTATGGATGCAGCTCACAGTCGAGCACGAAGAAGCTGCAGCTAGGGCAAGAGAAGCAGGGCTTGAGGTTATTATGAACCGATGTGTTAAAATTGAGCATGGAAGGTTTTTTGGCGGAATTAATTTTTTAGGTGTAAATAGGCGGTTGATATCGTCTAAAAAATAACAACTATTAAACTATTAGGAGGGTTACAATGTCAGATAGAGAATTTGGTTTTGATACTCAGTGTATTCATGCCGGGCAATCGCCCGATCCACATACAGGCTCACGTGCAGTTCCCATTCATCAAACTACGGCTTATGTTTTTGATAGCACTGAGCATGCTGCCAGCCTCTTTAACCTAGAGGCGTTCGGGAACATTTACTCTCGAATAATGAATCCTACAAATGGTGTGTTTGAGGAAAGAATGGCCGCTCTTGAGGGCGGTACTGCCGCACTTGCACTGAGCTCGGGTATGGCCGCACAAATGACCTCTATTCTTACAATACTCCACGTCGGAGATGAATTAGTATCTTCAAACACTCTTTATGGGGGCACTTACACCCAGTTTGACGTTAACCTAAGAGAGATGGGAATAAACGTTACCTTTGTTGACTCCGATGATCCTGAGAACTTTAGAAAAGCGATTACCGACAAGACAAGAGCTCTTTATGCGGAGACGGTCAGTAACCCCCTCGGTAATGTCTTAGATATAGAGGCTGTAGCCAAAATAGCTCATGAAGCCGGTATTCCTCTTATAATTGATAATACATTTGCAACTCCTTATTTGTGTCGACCTATAGAACACGGAGCAGATATAGTAGTAAATTCAGCTACAAAGTTTATATGCGGACACGGAACCTCTATAGGAGGCGTTTTAGTAGACGGGGGCAAGTTCCCCTGGGATAACGGCAAGTTTCCCTGCATGACGGAGCCTTCCAAAGGTTATCATGGAATTAAATTCTATGAGACCTTCGGCAATTTTGGATATGCAATAAGAGCAAGGGTTGAAATACTTAGAACCCATGGTCAGGCTCTTAGCCCATTTAACGGCTTTTTGTTCACTCAAGGTTTAGAGACACTGAACCTTAGAATGGACAGGCACTGCTCAAACGCACTTGCGATTGCGAAGTTCTTGAAAAATCACCCGGCAGTAGAGTGGGTTAATTTTGCCGGTTTACCAGATAGTCCATATCATGCTCTATCCAAGAAATATATGCCTAAAGGGGCAGGATCTATTTTCACATTCGGCGTAAAAGGTGGATTAGAAGCCGGTCGGACACTAATTAATAGCGTTGAACTTTTTAGCCATCTGGTAAATGTTGGAGATGCTAAATCACTAATAGCGCATCCTGCTTCAACTACGCATCGTCAGCTAAACGAAGAAGAGCAGATGTCAGCCGGAGTAACTCCTGAGACAGTTCGTATTTCAGTGGGTCTTGAAACTCTGGATGACCTAATCTGGGATTTAGACCAGGGGCTTGAAAAGTCTCAAAAGGCTACAGCATGAGAACAAGGGAGTTAGGAGAGTCTCCTGTTGTTATTGTTGAGGAAGGCTCTTTAGGATTAGTAGAAACCGAGTATTACACATTTGCTAATTCTCCAAATAAGTTCAAAATGGACAACGGCCTTGAACTTGGTCCAATAACAGTTGCTTATGAAACTTATGGAGAATTAAATGAAGCTCGTGACAATGTGCTTCTTGTAGCGCACGCACTTACTGCAAGCGCACACGCTGCGGGAAAACACAGCCCTGACGATGATTACCCCGGCTGGTGGGATGTCATGATAGGGCCGGGGAGGGCCTTTGATACCGATAAATATTTTGTTATCTGCTCAAATATTTTGGGCAGTTGTTACGGTACAACCGGTCCATCCTCGATTAATCCTGAAACGGATAAGCCCTATGGAATGACTTTCCCTCTGGTGACTGTTCGAGATATGGTCAGGGTACAAAAAGAGTTAATAGACCATCTGGGAGTTAAAAGGTTGAAGTCCGTAATAGGCGGGTCCATGGGAGGGATGCAGGCGCTTGAATGGGCGCTCCTTTATCCGGACATAGTAGATTCAATTATATTAGTTGCCTCGGGCGCAGTATCCAATCCACAATCAATTGCAATTCATAAAGTTGGCATAAGAGCCATAATAGATGACTCCAATTGGAACGGGGGAGATTATTATGGAGGAGAGGGACCCGATAAAGGGCTTGCTATCGCCAGGATGATAGGACATATAACTTATCTTCACCATAACTGGCTCTGGGAAAAGTTTGGCAGAAAACATTCAGACCCCGCAAATATGAAGCTGAAACTGGGGAGCAAATTTGAGATAGAAAATTATCTTGAATACCAGGGGGAGAAATTTGTCGAGCGTTTTGATGCGAATAGCTACATATATATTATGCGAGCAATAGATCTCTATGACGGTTCCGAGGGTTACGAGAGTTTAGAAAAATCATTTGAAAGAATAAATTGCAAAAAAGTATTAGTCACCTCTTTCACCTCAGATTGGCTGTTCCCTACTTATCAATCAAAAGAAATTGTCCAGGCTCTCAAGTCAAATAACGTTGATGTTCAGTATGAAGAAATCGAGTCTCCATACGGCCATGATTCATTCTTATTGGAATATAAAGAACTCACTCAGTATATCAAAGGGTTTTTTAGCTCTCTACAGGATTAAAAATTGGCACTCTTGAGCTTTCTCTAGTTCTATTCCCACTGTGTTTGAGAAATTCCTGAAGCTTAATAGATACTGCCCGTTCTGTGATAGTACCGGGATGCAAAGTAAATCATCCCTGTATCCTCTCAATGGTAAGGCCTGCCTGTATAAAGAAATGGAATGGAGCGAGGAAGGGGAGGGTGAGTTCATGTGATATAATGTAGATATAATATAAGTAAAGGAGGAAACAAAATGACTAGAGAAGAATTAGAGAAAAGAAGAAAAACAATAGATGTGTTGAGAGAAAAAAGTTGCGATCTAATTGCCGAAATATGGGAAGGCTCAGAAGGAAGACAAAAATATAGGGG
>SPCL01000201.1 GCA_004525335.1 Thermodesulfobacteriales bacterium | reverse complement strand
GGCATTTTCCACTTCTTTGTAGTCAAAAACATCGCCCCAGGAAATTTGAATTGTTTCAAAGTTTAATCCGGCTCTATCTGCATGATCTATAAGCCTCTCACCAAACTCTCCGTTGGACAGGATAATGCCCTTGCATTTTTCTTGAGACAATTGCGCTGCCACTGCATCATTTGCAAGTGAGCCTGATCCCATTAGGATTTCCACATTTTTTGAGCCCGTTAACCGACAAAGCTGAGACCGCACGAAATTAAAGTCGTTTTTGAACTCTTCTGAGCGGTGAGACACCGGGGGCTCATTCATAGCCTTTTTAACCTCTTCGCTAATATCTACAGGTCCTGGCAAAAGATTTACGGGTTGCTCATTTTGTATAGAGAAGTTATTCGGCAAGCGAGACAATATCTTTGATTTGCTTCTAAACTCCCTGGATGATTCCAATGTTAAATACATAGGCTGGTAGAGTGCGTTTTCAGTCCCAACTTCAGGACCAAAGG
Organism: Thermodesulfobacteriales bacterium; assembly: GCA_004525335.1. Classification (GTDB taxonomy): domain Bacteria; phylum Desulfobacterota_D; class UBA1144; order Nemesobacterales; family UBA2774; genus CR02bin9. The sequence continues at coordinate 2,835 of SPCL01000201.1, read as the reverse complement.
GCTTAAAACCAAACTGTTTATAGAATCTTATACGATGAACGTTGGCAGAAATAAGAGCAATGTCATATCCTTTTTCGTCTGCAAATTTTGCCAACATTACCAGTAATCCCTGAATAATCCTTAGATTACGAAATTCCTGATCAATAGAGAGCAAACGGAATTCACAGGCAAAACTATGCTCTGGGAGATAGCAATTTAAATCGCTAAGTTTTTGGTCTAGAGAAAACGGCCTCTTATCTCTCACAGCCATCATACCCAGCAGTCTTCTGTCTTTTGTGCAAATAATATAGGTATTTTCACTGTGGAACTTATCTAGAAGCGCTCTATCTTCATTTTCTTTATGCTGGGGTATTTCCTCTACAAAGGTCTTGTAGTTGAGCTCGTTTATCTGCTCAAATTCCCAGTCTTCAGTTGCGATTTTAAATTCCAGTTTTGTTTTCATTTATGCTTCTAAGCTAATTTAAGAACCTGCTCTCTATTTTAGTGTTTGGCACCATGCACTTCTCTCTTTTCCCAAACCACCCATATCTATTTTTAGCTACTATATCATAAAAGTAGTCTCTAATAGGTCTGGGAACTAAAATAAAAATATAAAGGAGCGGCCAAAGTGCCCCTAATTTTTTGCAAATCCGAAGCGCCGCAGTTGATTTAATATAACACTCACTATGTTCTACCAAGATAATTGAGTCTAAATTATTACTAGATAATTCAAGTGTTGTAAGAAGTTTTTTCGCCGTTGATGACTGTATGGGTGCAAATTGAAACCTAGCTGATGGATCTCTATTTATAATGAAATTAACAGCGTCATTACATAGGTTGCATACTCCATCAAAGATTATCACAGGATTTTGCACTTCAGGGATACTCATATAATGTCCTGGAAATCACAAATATTGGAAGAATTTTTACAATAATTATCTATTTCTTACCTACGGCGATGACAATATACCAGTTACCTTGATACTGGCCGATAGGAAGAGGTGTTGGGGTTAGAGGAACTTTTATCATCTTATTTTCTTTCTTTCCGTCAACTTCCACTGTTTTTTCTTTTTCAACAACAAGCATCATTAATTGACTCGGTGGAATCTTGTAATAAGCAGGTGAACCCATCAGAGTAAGCGTCTGAGTTGCTTTATCATATTTAGCCATTTGACTGCCGCTTTTTTCTAATTCATCGATACTAATCACACCCATTTTATAATCCGCGGGAATTTTAAGTCCCATTAGGGACGCTGTAACATTATCTAACATAGCTGGGTCGGTTACTCTTAAGTAAGAGACTATCTGAGGGTGAATTAGAGCCTGCACACCGGCTACATTCTTTGCATTTATGCTGCTTACCATGGTTTTAGCTAGGGCATCCGGTGTTTCCTGACCTACCTGTGCAGAAGCCGCTACAACTGAGGCGAGTAAAACTGTGATTATGAGAGTTAACCCTAAGAAATTTCTTCTTGCACTATCTAACATTTCCCTCTCCTTTAAGAATTATTAAGCAATAAAATTTATAACACATGCTAGACAAAATTACTGTCTCAATACAGACAAAAGTCTCAAGAGACTAAAATATAGCCAAATTAGTGTCACGATAAGTGCAAAGGCTCCGTACCATTCCATGTATTTGGGTGCTCCGTGCTCCGCACCTTTATCTATAAGATCAAAATCGAGAACTAGGAATAGAGCAGCTATTATCACAACAAAAAGACTAAATAGAATTCCCAATAGTCCGCCTGAATAAAGAAAGGCCATATTAATTCCAAATAGACCAAGGACAAAGGACAATATGTAGAAAAGGAAAATCCCCATAGCTGCGGAAACAACACCCATTCTAAATTTTTCAGTCACTTTAATGAGACCTGTTCTATAAGCTACCAACATCGCGAATAAAGTTCCAATCGTTAGTGCTACGGCCTGAAATACTATTCCTGAGAATTGTGCTTCAAACACCGCCGAAATTCCACCTAACGCTAGACCCTCTAAAATCGCATATATAGGCGCTGTATATGGAGCCCAGGGTTTCTTAAAAACAGTTACTAAAGCAACAATAAGACCTCCGAAAACTCCCCCGTACAACCAGTACATCAGACTAGCGTTTTGTATACCGGCTTCTGTACCAATTCCGCTTGCATAAAACATATCCCATACCCAAACTGCTGGAATTATAACAAGCGCAAGTAGAATTAGTGTTTTGTTAACCGTACCGTTAATAGTCATTACGCCCGCAGTTTGTATGCCAGGCTGGTACTGCTCAAAAGTTTTCCCACCAAGAGCTGGATTGGAACTCTTCATTTTTTTACTACCTCCAAAGTAGCTAAGAATAATTAAGGAATTCTGAATATATACTAGGATATTATATCATCTGATTGTGATATTTTCATAAAAAAGATATCATGCGCTTTTCTGATACAGTCTGCCTTGCCAAGTATCTCTTCTCTTAAGCTCAGCTTCTATTGCCTGCAATATCTGAAGATGTGATTTTCCCCAATCGGGAGCGATAAGCAGTTGATGGGGTGTATCTGTAAAAAGCCTTTCAATAATCATATCTGGAGAAATTCTCTCTAGAAAATCAACTATAAAAGTGACATACTCTTCGAAGCCAAAAAGCTTAAACGGTTGTGCTTTGTACATCCTAGCAAGTGGGGTATTTCTAATAATATGAAGATTGTGAACCTTAAAAACATCTATTCCCAAAGACGAGACTTCATCGGCCATTTGAAGCATCTCTTCTTTTGTCTCAGTAGGCATACCGACTATTATATGTGCGCCTATCTCAAAGCCCCTACCCTTTGACATCTCTATCGCATCTAAAACCGATTGATAATCATGCCCTCTGTTCAT
>SPCL01000240.1 GCA_004525335.1 Thermodesulfobacteriales bacterium | reverse complement strand
GGAGGCATTTGCTGGATTCATAAATTGGAAGAAAGTTCAAAAGGAGTTTTAAGTTGAAGGTCTCATCAAAGAGATACCAAAGACTTTCAAAATTGAGTTTATGGTTCATATTTAATAATATATTCGGTATGGAGTCAGGATAACAAGAATTCATCCTCAATGCCAATTCCTCCTATTTCATCGCCACCTAAGTGTTGTGTTAGCATCAAAAGTTGAGAATAGCCATTGGCTATGGCATTTAAATTTAAATACTTCGTTGTGAGAGTAAGGGTGCCAAGATTGCATTCATCAGTATCTTCTGTTAACAGTTTCAGCCCGAGTTCGTCCCTTTTGTCCATAAAGCGGGTTCCAGGGAATAACGTTAACAATGCAGGGATTACCTTTTCCGCCCCAACTTCATACAGCCTCCGTATGAAGTCAAATGTCTGTTGAAGGGTTTGCTCTGTTTCATTCGGATGAGGGAAAACCATACTCAACACGGGACTAATACCAGCTTGGCGAGACCAAATAACAGCCTCCTCTATTTGTTTAAGAGTAACCTTCTTTCCAAGTTGATTCAATAATTCTTGTGATCCTGACTCCATACCGAATTGTATGGTTGTGCAACCAGCACTTTTCATATCTTGCAATATTTCTGGAGTAACAACGTCAGCACGGGATTCACAAGTCCACTTCAGCTTACGACTTATTGATGTAGGAATTTTAATTTGTCGTAAGCAGTCGCAAATATCTTGCAAGCGCTGTGTGTTGTGAGTCATAGTGTCATCAACAAAGTAGAACGATGTTATGCCAAATTGGTCTATACACATTTGTACCTCTGCAACTACATTTGTAGCACTGCGGGCAATATACTTTTTTCCCATAACTACTGGCCCTGCACAAAAACCACAATTGGAGGGACAACCACGACTAGTAAGGATTGTACCTGGTATATTATAAAGATGTAGAGGCATTAGGTGTCGAGCAGGGAACAATAACTCATCTAAGTTGGTTATTCGTGGTCTCTTTGGTAAAGATAAGATGCCATTTCCAGAACGCACAGCAGTGCCATCAATGTTAAGGGGGACTTTATTTTTTTCGGCTATGGAACGGCACACCTCTAGAAACGTTATTTCACCTTCACCCCGAACTACAATATCAACAAATGGATAACTCAATGCTTCATAATAGTTAACGGTTACATGAGGACCCCCAAGGCAAATTATGCATTCCGGTAGATGTTGCTTTATTACTTTTGCAACGCGTAAACTGTTTTTGAAAGTTAGGGTTGTAGTTGAAATTCCCACAACACTTGGCGAGAAAGATTCAAGAATATTTTGAAGTTCTTTGACATCAATATCTTCAACATCCATATCTAAAATGCGAACTTCAAAATCATCGTTCAGCAAGGTAGATGCGATGTATCCAAGCCCTAGTGGAGGTATTGCTGAAGATTTAGCCACAATACGGTTGTGTGGCCCTGGTGTTGGTGCTTGCAATAATAACACATGATAGTGACCAATCATCTATCTAATTTAACCTCCTCAAACAATGGTCTTGAACGCCATGCTGCTACACCTGCTTTCTCTAGATGTATTACGTAACTTATTGAATCTTCAAGAATGACATCTCGAGCAATTGATGAGTATTCTTTGTTTAACTGTTCAACTAACTCTGCCATCGTTCGGTTACCGTCCATGAGTTGCCAAATCCTCAGTGCTGTACCCTCTAAATGTACAAGAAACTTATAGCCACAGACATAGACATCATTGCCTTCAAACATATCGCCTAGCCAACATTCATTTGTGCGTCTGGGTACTTTATTAAGAAGATCCTTATACTTCTGTGACAACAACATCTTGTAATCTTAAATCAGAGCTTTTTCGACCTTTTCTATTTTGTTCATCATCTCACCAAGACCCCTATCATCAATTCCTATTGTCGCTTTTACTAAAGATGGATTTTTCTGCACCATATCAATGGCTTTGCGCAGTGATTCACGTTCTATAGGGTTATAAACGTCCAGCAGCTTTGCTCTAAGAAATTTATCGCCAGTAATGCCTGGACGAGCTGCTACGGCGACAATGACTACAACGACAACTATTCCGACTGCAGCCGAATTGCTTCCTACGCCTGGTTGTTCCAAATCTGTGATTATAGGAATTTCACCTAACGAGGGCAACTTACCTAATTCAGGAAAGTCAGAAGTTACTCGTAATAGATCTTCATGTCCCATCAAGACCCGAAATAATGGTTCTTCCCATCTATCTAATCTTATTTTTCGATCTGATTTTTCCAATTCTAGTTCTTCATACATACTCACCACATCCAAAAAGAAATTCAACAATTTATATTTGATACATTCACTATTTATACCTTTCTATCGGTGAGGCCGAGACCTTCAACTTAAGGATTTATTGTCTTGAAAAATAATCTCGTTTGATGTCAGAAAACATAGATTTTGTACAAAGAATCGTAACGTGGCTCGAAGATAACCAAATATTCTTACGTCAGAGAAAAAGTAATGAACAAAGAGCATTAGGGATGCTTCTTTACTATGCAGGTTTAAGTTATGAGAAAGCCGGTTCTTTTGTACATGCTAGTCACGAAGCAGTCCGGGAATGGTATCAAAAAGGGAGGGAATTATTTGAAGGATCAACGGAAAAAAAGAGACGAAAATGGATAGCTGTTGATGAGAAAGAGATCAAACTAAATGGTACCACAGTGTTCATTTGGGGCGCTGTTGATCTTGATGATGAGAAAGTCATCGGTGTTTGGGTTTCTTTTGGAAGAAG
>SPCL01000275.1 GCA_004525335.1 Thermodesulfobacteriales bacterium | reverse complement strand
GCGTCAGTGCTGGCACATAATTGACATCGGCTCTCAGGGCTTCTTCAAAATAGGATACGGCCTCCGCCCACTTTTTTTCCTGGATTCTTACGAGTCCCATTTTGTAATAAGGTTGGGCTGATTCAGGTTCGAGTTTTAACAGATGCGAATAATGTTTGTCTGCCGATCGAATATTTTTTTTCTTAAGCGCCATATCTCCAAGAAAAAGTAACGCTTCTTTGGTGTCGGGGTTGATATCCAGGATACTTCTAAAAATGTCCGTGGCAATTTCCGGTTCATCATTTAAGATATGTGTCTTCGCGAGATTAAGCGATACGGCAATATCTTCTGGTTTTTCTTGCAGCACGGTCCGGTATTCCGATATTGCTCCTAAAAAATCTTTCCTCGCAAGAAAGACATTTCCTTTTATAGTATGTGCGGATAGGTCTTTGGGATTTTCTGCTAACACTTCTTCCATAAGTGTCATTGTCTGATCGAAGTTTTGGTCCTGATAGTAAATTTCCGCGAGAAACACCTTTGCCTTAAATGCATCGGGCCCGCCTTCGCTCTTTTCGATAAACTGGTTCATCATCGCTATCGCGTTGTTTTCCCGTTTCTTTCCCAGTTCATAGCGTGCGAGCATTATATAAGGTGCCAATTGTGCGGGAAAATCATTAATGGCCTTTTGTAATACCTCGACCATGGCATCGTCTTGCCCTTGGTTCGCATAGAATTGCGCGAGCAGTAAAGGATATTCATTTTTATCGGGACGGAGTTCAACCAGATCTTTGAGGATATTTTCTGCTTCATGCTCCCGCTGCGTGCGGCTGTAAAATCTTGCGAGCAGAATCTTTGGAAGGTCCGACTCGGGGTCCTGATCGACTAACGCCAGATATTCCTTCTCAGCATCGGGAAAACGATTTTCTCTTTCCAGGATTTGAACTAGGAGCAATCTGCCGCTTCTATTTTTATTGTCCTCATCCAGAAGGGTTCTGAGAAATTGTTCTGCCCCTTTAGTATCATTATTTTTTAGCCTTATATTGGCGAGTGCCAGATACGCACCTTCATTCTTTACATTTTTTTGCAGGAGTGAATGCAGGATCTTTTCCGCCTCGGCATCTTTATGGTCTATAATAAGGTATTTCGCCCTCAGCATGAGCGCATCTTCATGATTTGGGTCTTTCGATAAAACGAGTTCCGCCTTTTCGATCGCCTTTTCGATCGCCTTTTCCTTGCTCATTAGATAGATTTGCCCCAGGGCAACCTGCGCATCAAGAATCTCCGGGTTAATTTCAACGGCTTTCGAGAAGGCCTTAAATGCCCCATCAATATTCATCAGTTTGAGGTAACACATGCCGAGGGACGAGTATGCGTCGGCATAATTAGGATCAAGTTTAATTGCGTTTTGAAAATTTAAAATCGCTTTTCCGTAGTCGCCTTTCTCGTAAAACTCGTTTCCCTTATCAAAAAACTTTGTCTTTCGCGTTTCGGAGCTGCCGCATCCGACCATGATTATGATGATAAAAATTATAAGATATTTACTATATCGGTGATGAAGCATTACCAAACCTCCTTCTTCAGGATATGAAGTCAGTACACTCAGTCTATTGTTATATAATCCTAAAATACAGGTTGAGTTTGCTTATGTTGTATAATTCCTAATAGTGTAATCTAAACGTACAATTAGGTTATAATCATGCAATTGAGATGCGGTTCTAAGCCGGATGAAGCACCATAACGTCATCAATGGTAAAAATATTCGATTGATTTTGGGTGCCTATGTGTGTTGTTCCGTAGATGCCCCCCTTTAATTAATGAGGGCATATCTATCATGTATCATTGGAAAATGGAAGAAGCTTTTAATAGCATACCTTGAGACCGGACCATACAAAAGTGCCTCGAAAAAAAGCCTGTGATAAACCTGATGCTCTTTATTAAACTGAACAGCAAGCGCATAAAAAATAAATTTTACCTTAACCCCGATAAACGGGATACGTGCGTTAACGGAATTGTTTTCTGTCAGAAAGACACGGGGAATAATTTCTAACTTACTAAACAGCTTATACGGGATTGCGGAGAGATTCAATAAGGTAGTTTATTGAAAGCTGAGGAGAGGAGAAACAAACCTGAATCCATATCGCAGGACCGCATTTAAATGGCCGGTCCGCAGAAAATCAGTGTCAGAATTAAGGAACATTTCGCGAGAATTGCTTTCGTATCAGTAAAGCCTCCTCCTGAAGACGTTTCAATAAAGCACTGT
>SPCL01000253.1 GCA_004525335.1 Thermodesulfobacteriales bacterium | reverse complement strand
GTACTATAATGTCTAAATATGAACCAAATATTAATCAAATATGAAGGTTTTGTTTAGGTATGGTTTTTATATATTGCTAGTTAATCAAGAACTTGAAATTATGGGGTCAAAGATTTTTATTCAAAAATTAAAAAATAGCATTGGAATTTTATTGAAAACATGATAGAATCTGTGAAAGAGGAAGAAAGAAGTGAATAGAGAATTTATGTGAAGTATTGTGTGATGTATATAGTCGAGAGGCAGCTCAAAGCGTCAAAAAAACCTCTTGACAAAGCAGTTTAATTTATATAGAGTAAGCTCAGAACTTTAAAAACCAAATAAAAGGAGGTAAGGAGAGATGAGTAAAGCCAAATGGCTTCTTATGTTTTTGTTGGCTCTTTCAATGGCCGCGCCTACATTTGCAGTAGAGCTCACCCTAGGCGGATTTCCAAGCTATATGCGTACAAGAGCGCGTTTTATTTCAAACGCAACCTTTGTTTCTGCGTTGAGCAATAACAACGCTCAGCAGCTTGGATTTAATGACAATAATGACAATATCTTTTTTGCAGATACCACTCTGCGTTTAACCCCACAGTTGGTGCTCAGTGATGCAGTAACAATCAGAGCGCAGATCAACGTGTTTGATAACAACATTTGGGGCGGAGCAACATCAAGTACATTTGGTGGAGCAAACGGTAGTCAAACCCTTATTAATTCAAGTGTATCGTTCAGCGATAGATTTAGGGGTGCTTTGCTAACCAATCCAGGCGCTATTGATGATCCTGGTTTCTTTGATGTAAGAATGCTTCACGCAGATATAGTACTTCCTAACAACCTCGGATTTTTGAGAGTTGGACGTCAGCCTTTTGACTGGGGTCTTGGTATCTTAGCGAATGGTGGTTGGGATCCTTATTCTGACCTTGGTTTCATTTTAGATAGGTTCTTATATCTAAAATCATTCGCAGCTGGAGCCGGATCTTTAACATTCGTATTCGTTACGGATAGATTCACACAAGGCAACAGCATTGTGACAGGTACTGGAGACGGATGGGATGGTGGAGCATTTGCTCTTATCTTCAACAATCCGAACGTTATGGGCACCAACTTCACACTTGGTGGTTATGTATTCCCATACATTCATCAGACCAACATAGGCAGTTCTCCTGCATTCGGCGCTGGTGGACCTCCTGGAGGAGGAGCCGCAGCTTCTGGTGTTGATGTAGAAAGACTAACCCTATTCGCTGGTGTGCTTGATATTAAAACAGACGTTTGGAGATTAATTGGTGAATTCCAGGCTTGGCAAGGTAACTTCAATGTCCAGGGTACTGGTGTTGGAGATGGTTTTGACGTAGATGTTCCATTAAGTTGGATCTGGGCAGCTCGCGCTGAGGTTTATCCCGGATGGCCACTTAAAATCGTTGCTGCTGAGTTTGGATGGGCACAGGGTGATGACGCTTTAGACGCCGATGCAAGTGGTAATGCAAGTACATTGTACTTCAGCCCGGCTTATAACCTAGATAACCTTCTGTTCAAAAATATTATTCCTAATATTTACCAACAGGAAGGTAGTGTTATAAACGCTTACTATGCAAGACTTTGGGCTACAGTGAAAATAGTTGATTCTATTTCCTTTACCCCACAAGTTCTTGTTGCCTTTAACCAGGAGACCGATAACGTTGCCGTAAACGGTGGCGGAGGTCTTGCTCAGAACTTATCCACATACATGGGTACTGAGGTTGAAGGAACAATAACCTGGCATATACATCCGGGAGTTAACTTCGATCTTATCGGCGGTGTTGTGTTTGCAGGTAGTAGTTTAAATGACTTGCTTGAAGCACAGGCTTTAGATGTGCTAGCACAGAATGATGTTAATCCTGACAGAGTTAACTATGATGAAACACCTTGGACTGTTCAAGGTAGATTGATTATCTTCATAGACCAATTCTTCAAATAGAAACGAAACAGGTAGAAAGGGTTTTCGAATCTTTTCTTCTTGGTTAAAATTTTACAGGCCCTTCTCTTACGTAAGTAAGGGAAGGGCTTTTTTTTATGCTTAGAATTTTTTTAGATGTAGTTTTTTGAGATTTCTAAAGATCGTTTGATTATCTGCTTCATAGTATCAGTTGACTGAATACCGTAGACAGGAAACTTTTTAAAAACAAATGTAGGCACTCCTAAGATAAGATTCTCTTGTGCTTCTTTATTATTTGCCTTTATTTTATTAAACATAGTACGTTGATCTAAGCATTCTTCTACTTCATTTTTGTTTATTCCAGCTTTTTCGCCTATACTCATGATAACTTTAAGATCACCTATATTAAGACCCCCTAAGAAATAGGCTTCATATATAGCTAGATGAAATTTTAAAAACATGCCTTTTGTTTTGGCGAACTCAGATGCTTCAAGAGCTAGCCGGGAGTTTGTAGCAAATCCGGGCAGCTTTATTTCAACATTATCTTCTTTAGCCATTGAGTAAATCGTTTCGGTGAATGATTTTGATTTTAGTGTTTTTGCTCGCTTTTTACCTTCAGGAGAGAATTCAGGATGTATCTCTATACCCCTCCAGTCTAT
>SPCL01000056.1 GCA_004525335.1 Thermodesulfobacteriales bacterium | reverse complement strand
CTCTCACAAGTTCCGCGGCACACCTTGCAGTAGAACCCGATATAAAGTGCTCCATCAAACGCTGCTGCTTATCCTTGTTTAATCTGCTCTTTCGTATGACTGTTATGATAACCTTTCTCTGTTATCTAGGACAGCCCCTAACTTTTTACAATTGACTAAGCTCTTTCCGATCCAAATTGACGCATGATGAGCAATATAGCAAGTGAGGAAAGGATTGCCGAAATAGCATAAAAATAAATTCCCGGTTCAGCTGTAAACTTAAAGTTAAATCCTTTTGCTTTAAACATCACAATAATTACAGCAACTATAAAAACGTCAGCCATTGACCATTTTGAGACATAACCTATAGCCTTAATTATTTTGTCTTTGGCATCTGTTTTTTGAAAAGAGATTAGAGCAACTGCGCAAAGCACTATCTTTAGTATCGGGAATACTACAGAGAAAAGAAAGATAATAATCCCCAGGAAAAATGACCTATCTGCAAATAGAGACTTAATAATGCCCAGTAAGTATTGATTGCCTACAGGTATCTTACCTTTTTTTACAATCCACTCTTCAAGCTCATCGTGCAGGCTAAACCAATTGGGTATCCAGTCGGGAAAATCCACACTAAAAGTAGATTTTATAAAGGGATAGTAAAAAGCGCCGATCAGTAATAGCGCAGAACAAATTATCGCTACCGCAGCAATAATATTACTATTTTTCTTGTTATATATAACTGCTAGAATATTTTTCAACATGAGTCAAGATGAAGAAAAGTATATATAATTAGATTCCAAATATGGATTTTATTTTGGGAAGATCATCATTCTCAGCTAGAATCAGCAACTTATCCTGAGGTTCAATTATGGTACCGCCGCGTGGAACTATCGATTTGTCCTCTCTTTTAATAAGGATAATTATTGCGCTCTCTGGAAGTCCGAGTTCAACCAACTGCTTTCCAATAGCCTCTGAATTCTGAGGGATCACTAATTCTATTTTTTGGCTATTTTCATCGTAATGAAACTCAAACTCCACATGTTCAGTTTTGGTCTTGGTTTCCGGGGCATTAACACCAAGCAATTTTGCAGCTAAAGCAATAGTTGTTCCCTGAATTAGAACTGATGTGATTACAATAAAAAATACGATGTTAAATAAAATGTCGGCTTTGGGAACGCCTGCAAGAAGAGGAAACGTGGCAAGTATAATCGGAACCGCGCCACGCAGTCCAACCCAAGAAATAAAGGTTTTCTCCTTGAGACTGTTCTTTCCAAACGGCAGTGATATAAATACACCGATTGGACGTGCAATGATAATAAGAAAGAGAGAAATCAAGATGCCAGAAACTATTATAGGAAATAGCCTTGAAGGAAAAACAAGAAGTCCCAGTATTAAAAACATTGTGATTTGCATGAGCCAAGCAAGGCCGTCATGAAACCTGGTAAGACTCTGTTTATGGATAAAATCACTTCCTCCCAAAATAAGTCCTGCTATATAGACAGCCAGAAAGCCGCTTCCGCCAATCGATGCTGTAAGGCCATATGTAAAGATTACAAGTGCTAGTGTAAGTACAGGATATAGGCCCTCAAAATTTAACCTGAGTCTGTTTACAGTAAACACGATGGCTTTCCCCATAATAAGACCTATTACGATTCCAAGAACCATTTGTTGAATTAACAGCAAGACCATACTCCAGATTGAGGCCTCTGGATTGGTTATAAGATGGATAAAACCCAATGTTAAAATAACGGCCATCGGGTCGTTGCTTGCAGACTCAAATTCTAGCAAGTCTTTTAGGCTGCCTTTTAATTTGGTGCCGCTTGAGCTCATTACAGAAAATACTGCTGCGGCATCAGTGGAGGAGACAATGGCACCAAGTAATAAAGCCATTAATATTGAGAAATCTAGAAGGTAATAAACAAATAGACCTACTAAGATAGCGGTCAGGAAAACTCCAATTGTTGATAAAGAAACTCCTGTCCAGAGTACAGGAGACACGCTTTTCCAGCTCGAGTGAAGTCCACCAGAGAAGATAATGAAAGCAAGCGCTATCACACCTAAGAACTGCGCTACCCAGGCGTCATCAAACTCTATCCCTCCAGGCCCTTCAGAGCCCGCAGCCATTCCAACCAGGATGAATATAATAAGGGCTGGAACACGAATTATAGAAGCAACTTTGCTGGCTATAATGCTCAGAAGCAATAATAGAGAAGCGCCGAAAAGTATATATTCAATGGGATAGTTCAACTTCTAGTTTGTCCTTTTCATAATCTGATCATCTCTTTAATAATGAGTATAAACCCCAATATTACAATTATAATACTCGGACAAACTTTCTTTCAATTATACCAACTATATACAGTTTTAGTTATCAAAAAAGAATAATACTTTATCAATTCTCTTTAAATATTAGCGCAGAAACTTCTCCCTGATCGTTAAATACCCGAAGTATATCATTAATATCCGTTATGATTCCTACATTATTAACCATTACTACATAGGCAAGACGTCTTCCACTTTTAGAATCTATATAACCAGCGAAGTTCTGCGCTACTAAGAATATCTCCTGATCCACAGATTTTGCTGTAGTGCCGGTTTTAGCAAATACCTCTCCATAAGCCTGTGCAATAATAGGGTTGGGAGGCTCAGGAGGAGGATTCTTCCCTACAGTAGCCAAAGATCCGTCTACACCTAATATAGGAAATGAAACAAAATATGGCTCAAATACCTCAAGTCCCCTCATTTCGGTAAGAAGTTGAATAATTGCATCAGGAGAGGCCTGACTGTCGGGGCTACCACTACCATTTGTAGGAAAGTTAAAACTGTTTCCATTAATTCCAAAATCTTTTATCAACGTCTCTCTTTCAACTTCAAGAGCGTATTGAACAGTTTTTACACCTTGAGACACTCCAAATAATATTAGATTCAAATTTGCCCCATAATTGTGACTTACTTTTAGCACCAGCTTTGTGGTTTCTGAGAAAGGGAGTGATACAAACTCAGCAACAAGTGTTTGTGGAGTATAGGAGGCTTCTGTTGGTAATTTCTGCTTAGGATTCTGCCCTATTAAATTTGTATTAACAGTAACTCCAGCTCTTTGGAGAGCCTCTATAAACACAGTACGGGCATAGGCTGTAGGATTGTCAATCTTAAAAGTCTGAACCAGGGTTTCAACACCTAATAAATCCGGCTTAAAGCCCACAGGGATTTGTCCTTGCACTTTACCGATACAACCTTGAAATCCAATACATGTTGGCTCAGCTGAAGACAACTTAACATCTTCCTTTTCTCCTTCCGCTACTGTAACTACATCAGCTTCTATATTGAAAGCAGCACTTTCGGGTCGCCAGGTAACCATTGCGGGTTCTCCTGGAATAGTTGGGATAATAGTAACGTCTATTAAATTGTCATTTATCACTATTGGAGAAATAAGCCTTTTGTCGTTAGGCACTACAAACTGATCAAACAGCCGGTCATCAATTACTACATCGCCATTTACAACTTTGATGCCCGAATCTGCAACCTGCTGTGCCAATTCATCGATACCAGTGAGCGGGTCCTGGGGAGTTAAGATAGCGCTCCCTAGAGGGTTAGCATCTACATGATCAAAATTTGTGAAAGCAATCGTTCCCTCTTCGGTATTTCTTCCACCAAGGGTCAAATCACCAGAGGCAACTAAAATGAGATTCCCATCAAGCACTCCGTCCGAATCAACTGTTGCTGTCCGGTATACCGGGGTTTTGAATCTAAAATCCGGTCCTAGTTCGTTTAGCACGAGACCGGCAGAAAACAACTTCCTTACAGAACCTGTAAAAGCTACGATTTCGGGATTTAATTGATAGATTAGTTCCCCTGTGTCAAGATCAACAACTTTCAAACTCCAAGTCGCATTTGAGTAAAATTCATCATTGATTATCTCTAAAATTTCCTCAGGTATGGCCTGCCCTGTTTGAGAATTGTTGTTGCAGCCTCCTATAGAGAATATAGACATAAAGATAATCAAAGTTAGGAAGGCAAAAGATTTTAATCTCATTGGTAATTTTACTCCTTTTGTCTTTATTGTTGTCGTATATTAATTATCACGCCAGATTATGGCTGTAATAGTCCCTTGGTCTTGAAACACTTCAAGAACACCGCTAATATCAAAACCTAATTGAACATTATTTACAAACATATTAAACATAAGCCTTCTACCACTTTTGGCATCTATATAACCACCCAGAGCCTGTCCTTTGAGAAGAATCCCGTTCTCATTACCTGTCGCGAAAGTACCTGTCTTGGCGAATGCATTTCCTTTAGCACCTGCTAGAGTAGGATCAACTTCAAAACAAGTAACAAAACCAAGAGACCCATCTACGCCCAATATCGGCAAAGCATCTAAGAATTGAGGGAAGAAACTCTGCTCGCTATTATATTTTAGCATCTGAAGTATCGCTTTATTAGTGGCTGTAGCAGGCCCTCCTCCACTTCCGTCAAAGAATAGAAACTCATTACCTGGAATGCCTATATTCTGCGTAAGGTTCTCTCTTTCGACAATTAGAGAATCGTCCATACTGTCTACTCCCTCTGTAAGCCCCCAAAGTACCAAGCTTGTATCTGAGCCTATATTGTAGCTCACTTTAAGTACAAGCTTTGCATATTCGGAATATGGTAGTGAGACCAGTTCAGCAAGTAAAGTGTTAGGACTATATGAATTTTGTGGGGGTAATAATTGAACAGGATTTTGCCCCACTGGGTTAGCATTTACTGTAACCCCGGCTCTTTGTAGAGCTTCTATCAACACAGTGCGCGCATAGTTGTCGGGTCTTACGATTCTAAATGTTTGCACCAGAGGAAACGCTTGTGTTAAAGGAGGGATAAAATCAATAGGAAGTCTTCCGGTCACAGTTCCAAAACAGTTATTTAACCAATACAGCTCGGAAACTCAGGAACAAGCTCTACCTCTTCTTCTTCACCCGGCGCGACTGTTATTAAATTGGAATCTACACCGAAAGCCTCCGACATCGGTCTATGGTCAACCGATGCAGATTCTCCGGGATTTGTAGGGTTAATTATCACATCAACCAAATCGTCATTTACAAAAATGGGTCTAACATCAAACTCTCCTCGAAACTCAAAAGGTTCAAAGAGACGGTCGTCAACAATTATTTCTCCTGTTATCTCTGTTATTCCTGATTCTGCGATCTGCTCTGCCAAAGAGTCATAACCCCAAAGGGGGTCGGGCGCTGTTAGTACAGCGTTTCCAAGTGAGTTAGCTTCGTTATGGTCAAAGTTAGATATGGCCATCGTTTCATTGGGATTTCGACGTCCTCCCATTGTGAGATCCCCCTTAGCCACAAGTATGAGATCGCCCTCGAGTACCCCTTCCCCATTTACTGATCCCTGGCGGTGAATAGGTGTGCGGAACATAAAGTCCGGACCGAGTGCCTCGAGTGCTTCACCAATCGTAAACACTTTTCTCACAGAACCAAGAAAAAGATTGTCATCGGATCTCAAATTATAAATAAGCTCGCCCGTTTCTAGATCTACGACACGAAGAGCCCAGATTGACCCATCATATAAATCTTTATCAAAGATAGCTCTTATTTCTTCGGGAATGGGTTGTCCATCGGAACTGTTATTATTACAGCCGCCTATCGATAGAATAGAAATCAATGATACAAATACAAAAAGTATAAGAAGCTGTCTAGACCTCTTCATCTCTGTTTCTCCTTAAGGTTATTAATATTCTAGGTTAGTAACGCTAAAATAATTATAACTGAAGATTCGGAGCAAATGGAAAGAGGACTAGACAAATAAAGTGTTAATTTGCTTTAGTTAAAGTAATAGTATTTGCTCATGATATTAGGATTGGTAAAAGCCTCAAACAATTCTTCTCTCGTTGCGTTTATTACTTTGGTTACGACAACTGTATTATCACTCATAATTAACCTTCCTCCTTCTTACGTTTTTCAATATATTTATCCAAAGCGTCCAGCCTTTTCTCCCAGAACGCTCTATACTGTTCCAGCAGTTCTGAAATTTTACTCAGATGCTGGTAATTAAACTTGCAGGACTTAGTCCTACCCTTCTTTGTCTGGGAAACCAGTCCAGATTTTACCAACACATGTATGTGCTTAGACACACCCTGAAGCGTCATATCATATTTTTCAGCAAGCTCATTTACAGTTAAGTCCTTTTTAGTAAGCTCGAGAACAATGTTCCTGCGTGTTGTGTTGGATAGTGCATAAAATACCCTGTCCATAAACTCAGCATTATTATCAACCATGCAGTTGATAATAGCTCAAACAATCATCATTGTCAACCATTTAGTTGAATATGTTTCTTGAAAGAACAATTTCGGATTGAACCGGACTTGGATTCAAACTTTTTGATGCTAATATAATCAAAGCAGATATGAAACTAATTATTCTTCTTATAGCGGCCCTTTCACTGGTAATAATTCAATACAGCGCTAAGACAACAGCCAGTGAACTTAGTATTTCAGAATCAATTGGTTCTTATACCGCAGGTTGCATAAGAAACTCTGCCGCTCTTAGCATAGACGGAGAAGGCTTTCAGGTAATAAGACCCGGTAGAGGGCGTTATTATGGCAACCCGGAAACGATCGAGTATATAGAATCTCTAAGCAAGAAAGCAAACAAAGAGCTTAATACAATGTTATTGATTGCCGACATTTCTCAACAGACTGGCGGTCCTATTCTTGATGACCACAGTAGCCACCAGATAGGTCTTGATGCAGATATTCTTTTGTGGCAGCACCCAATTGCGAAACAGCGCTCTCTTACAATAACCGAAAGAGAACATATACACCCTCAGTCAGTCCTCACAGACGACGAAATGGCAGTGGATGAATTCAAGTGGGACGAAATACATGGGGAAATTTTAAAAATAGCTGCGTCTGATACTCGTGTAGACAGAATTTTTATTAATCCTGTAATCAAGCGAAAACTATGCACCGAGTATCCTGGAGAGTTATGGTTAGGCAAGCTTCGCCCATGGTATGGACATGACGGGCATTTTCATGTTCGACTACGATGCCCAAAAGGAAACTCTTTATGTGAATCTCAAAAACCCATTGAGATATCAGGAGATGGCTGCGGCTCAGATTTAAGTTCTTGGTTTAGGCCTGACGGTACAATAAAGAAGAAAAAAAGTGGCTATAGCCAGCAAAAAAAACTGCCGGCTGAATGCGCTCCGATAATGAATGGAATATATTAACTAAGACTCTGTCACAAGTTCATACTTAGCCCTAAGCTCCGGAATTTCTACATTATTAAAACCTTCTTTGTTTAACCCCTCTTTGAATTTCTCCTGACGATCAATGTCCCCGTGAACTAGAAATATTTTTTTCAGTTTAGTCCTATCTAGATTAGAAAGGTAATCCAGCATTTCATTTTGATCCCCGTGTGCACTATAGGAATCCATAATCTTCACCTTTGCATTAACCTTTCTTTCAACTCCAAATATGCGGACCTTTTTATCACCACGTCTTATTTTGGCACCGAGTGTATGCGGCGCGCAAAAACCTACAATTAAAATGGTATTATTGGGATTCTCAATATGATTTATCAGATGGTGTACAATTCTTCCGCCTGTCATCATGCCTGAAGCGCTAATAATGATTGCCGGCCCTTCTAAATAATTCAGCTTTTTAGAGTCTTCTGTTTTTCTAATATATTTAAGGTCATTAAATCCAAAAGGGTTCGGATCTTCAATCATATATTCAAGGATGTCTGAATCGAAACACTCAGGGTGTAGCCTAAAAACTTCTGTAGCATTTACAGCCATAGGGCTATCTACAAAAACCGGTATTTTGGGCAGACGCCCTTGGGTTTCAAGCTTATCTAAAGTATGAACTATTTCCTGTGTTCTCCCGACGCTAAATGCCGGAATGATGAGCTTCCCCCGGTTTATTACGCATGTTTCATGAATGATCTTGAGTAAATCCTCAACGTCTTCGGGAAGCTGATGATGCTTTCTGCCCCCATAGGTAGATTCACATATCAAATAGTCCAGATTCTCCATAGGCACAGGGTCTTTAAGAATCGGCCTGTCGGGTCTGCCTATATCACCGCTAAATCCAAAATAAACAGGCGGCTTTCCTTTCTGAGCAATTTTGAGAGTAACGCTCGCACTTCCAAAAATGTGACCGCTGTCTCTGAGCTGAACCCAGACGTCAGATCTTATTTCGTGCCATTTATCATAGCTAATCCCTACAAATCCTTCTAAAGCATCGTATGCATCTTCATGAGTATAGAGAGGCTTTGCATCAGGCTTGAGACCTTGTTTCTCTAGTCTTTTATTGGTGTAATACGCATCGCTTTCTTGAATCTTTGCACTGTCAATTAACATGACAGCTGATAAATCCCTGGTTGCGCTAGTGCAGATGATTTCACCTTTAAATCCATCTTTAACCAGCCTGGGAATTCGGCCGCAATGGTCTATGTGAGCATGAGAAAGGATCATGCAATTTATTTCTTTAGGGTCAAATATCCAATTCGCATTAAAATCTTCAAACTCTTCTTCTCTTCCTTGGTATAGCCCGCAGTCTAGAAGGATTTTATACCCATCGTCTAGCTTAAGCAGATGGCAGCTTCCTGTGACGGTTTGTGCAGCGCCGCAAAATTGTATTTCCATGGTTAACCTCTTTCGTGATATTGACAATATAATCGATTAAGGAGCTTTTTCTAAATTGTGACTGTAATCCGCATCCGCATTATTAGATGGCGACTCTTCTTTTAGAGCTAAATTATTCAATATCTCAGATATAATTATCCATCCAACAAGGTCTAGATTTCACAGAGATATAGGCTAAAAAGCCCATCCCACCGTAAGCAAGAAAGTGTGCGAGCTTATCTGAATGGAGTCCTCCACCGACTGCTGCTGTAGGAATCAAACTTAGGGAAATTACTAATAATGTATAACCTGTAAAAATCAGCTGAATCATTAATTCCTCAGAAGATATTGTTGCGCATAAAAAGATTATTATACACAAACGAAACAAGAAAAATTGATTTTGACGCCAACATATTTATTATGATATAGAATACATCCGATTATACGGTAAACTCGTAAACGAATAAACAGAAGTAAGCAAATTATAGGAAGAACTTATCAATGAGCACATTAGCACAACCTAATGACTGGATACAAAATCCTAGATTTGATCTATTCTACTTAAGTTTCGGATGGATGCTCTTATTCATAGCATTCGTAGTGTTTAATCAATACTACGGGGCATTGATTATTGCGGTTTTAGTTACCAGCTTTATCCACCGACACTACACCTTTGCCCTCGTATATGGCCAAAAAGAAGAGTTTGATAAACGAAAGTGGAGTTATATATTATTACCCGGTGCTTTTTTAGTAATAACTGCCATATCTCTTCTGTTAGGTTTTTTTACCATATTACTAGCTGTCTCAGTTGTATGGACTATGTACCACACTATTGCCCAAAAATATGGGTTAACTAGGATTTATTCCAGAAAAGCAGGATATGGGAAGGCATGGTTAGACAAGGCAATAATTTATTCATGGTTTGTATATCTTTTTCTAGCACTGGGAGAGAAAAATAGAGACCTGATAGCTCAATATAAGATTGGTCAATCCCTAATTGACACTTTGGGAAACTACTTTCATATATTTACGTTGCTTTCATATGTTGCCTTAGCCATAGCAATAGTTATTACTATTTTATATGTAATGGAGGAACTGAGGAACTGGGACAAAATCAGTATTCCTAAAAATTTATTTGTGTTCTCAATACTTCTTTTATATTCAATCTTTTTCTACTCACTAGTTGTCGGATTCGTGGTATTCGGCTTCTCTCATGCTATTGAATATATCGCTTTTGTAAACGTATTCGTAAATTCCAAATACAAGAAAAAGGTTCAAAGTACGAGTTTGTTTTCTAAAGTTTCTAGGAAGCAATGGGTATACAGCGGAATATTTACGGTAATTCTCGCAGGTATTAGTTATGCGGGCATAAATATTAACGAGCCGGCATTAGGAATTTATATTACAGGGTCTTCTTTCTTACATTTTATATATGATGGGTGGATATGGAAAGTGAGCAAACCCGAGGTTGGCCAGCCACTTGATATAGAGTATGCACCAACGACAAATTAAAATATTTGAATCTACCGGGCAAAAAATAAATTTTAACTAATATATTTCGTTATGGTAAAAGAATTGTGGATTGAACGTTCAAGATAGGATATATTAAAAGTAATCATGGGTAGACCGTGCGAATTCGACAGAGAGGAAACACTTTCAAAAGCTATGGAGCTCTTTTGGGAAAGGGGGTACAAGGCAACCAGCATAGAAGACCTGGTCGATAGGATGGGTATAAAAAGAGGCAGTATTTATAATACCTTTGGAGATAAGCACTCACTATTTATCGCCGCTGTTGAATATTACGCTAAAGAGGTCACATCTAGAACAATTAAGATACTTGAGTCCCCGGGTTCACCACTAGAGAACATAAAACTATTTTTTGAAACTATTGTAAACACACCTTCCGACAAAAAAAAGAGAGGATGCTTAATTAGCAATACGGTCGTTGAACTTGCCCCCCATGATGAAAAAGTAGCAGATACTGTAAGAATCATTTTGGAAAGAATACAAAATGCCTTTCTTCACTGCTTAGATAAAGCTGTAGAGCTTGGTGAACTGCCGGAAGATACTGATACAAAAGTACTTTCACACTTTCTCGCCACAAGTACACATGGCTTAATTGTTACAGGAAAATCAGCAGTAGATAATAAGCAAATGAAAGATGTAGTAGATGTAATTTTATCGACTTTACACTAAAAAAAATTTTGCTTGATTGTTGAACAATCATTCAATTAAAACACTATATAGGAGGTATTAAAGTATGGCTAGAATAGGTTATATAGAAAAGGAGAATGCTCCTGAGAATGTAAAGGCTGTTTATGAGCAGCTCGAGAAAATGTTTGGTATAGTCTCAAATGTGTTAAAGGGTATGGCAAACAGTACAGAATTATTTATGGGCTTTATGCCGTTTCTGGGAGCAGCTTTAGGGCCCAGCAAGGTAGATAATGCTACTAAAGAGCTAGCTATTCTTACCACATCAAAGCTAAACGGATGTAGCTACTGTACTGCTCATCATACTGCGGCAGGAAAAAGAGCGGGGCTAACGGATGAGAAGATTGACGCTACTCCGGATGAGACCAGCCCTGCTTTAGATGACAGGGAGAAAGCAGTAGTTAGATTTTCCAAAGAATTGGCTCAAAATGTCGCAGCTAGTCAAGAGTCTTTAGATGAGCTTAGAAAGTACTTTGATGAGGCTCAAATTGCAGAGCTAAACATGGTAAATGGTGTATTTCACGTGTTAACAAGATTCGCTGATACATTTAAAGTAGAACTTGAGAAGTAAGAGATATACCTCTCTTATCATAGATAATTATGGGAGGCTTGATTTGAACTAATTTATTTATTCTCCAGTTTCCTTACATGTTTTAAGCGAGTTTTTTAACTTTTCTATGCTATCAGCGTTATCCTGAGTAATGCTTTGAACTAAATTGACAAAATCTGCAGTTGAATACTTACTAGACAGTTTTTCAGTAGCGCATTTGCACTCAGTATCACAAATTTCCGAGGCAGAGGTCTCAATGACACACTCCCTTATACAATAGGAGGCAAGATCTTGCTTAGGATCATTGTTAGAGCTACAAGAAGCAGCTAGCAACATTAAAGTTATTAATAATACTCCACAAAAATGAATGATAGGATATTTTCTAGTCAAGATTAATTACCTCTACTTTTTTACGATACTGTGATTCACCTAAAACGAGGTTATTATTTGTTAATTCTAAAGAGCCAATATCACGATCACCCCTATCTATCTGACCAATACATTTCATAATAAGCCTTTGTTCAATTGTGAGTTTTTCCTGCTGATCAAAGGACCTATAATTCTCAAGTCCAAACCTTGTCAGAAAAACTGTCATAGCAACCATAGTACCACCCCCACTAGCTCTGGTATCGAGGATATGAAGTCCGCCGGAAGCTTTGCCTATATCTTTATATCCAAAATATTTCTTCTCCCCTGCATCCTCATATTCATATCCTATGTATCCATCTTCCGAGACCTTATAATCCATAAAGAATTCATTACTTGAAACACACGATTCAACATCAACTGCTCTAACGATAGGAGGACCTGAATCAGCTAAATTAACCATAAACTG
>SPCL01000282.1 GCA_004525335.1 Thermodesulfobacteriales bacterium | reverse complement strand
TCACAGAGAAGATCAGGAGAAGTTCTATGAACAGAACAAATTCAGAAGCATCAGAGATTTGCTAAATAAAATCAAAGTATGGAATACTTACTACAACAATCTAGAGCATTGCGGTTTAAGTGGTAAAACCCCGTACGAGTTTCTGGCTGATTACAAGTTAATTAAACCGCCAAATGTCCTTGCCTAAAACAAATCCAACTTAAACCAAGCTTGACAAAAGGGGAGCAGTACATAATGTATTTTTATATATACAAATAGGAGGAATAAAAATGTTTATCACAATAAACTTAAGATTTATTATACCATTAGTTTTATTGATGGTAACTGTAGCATCCGTTTATGCAGGCGACCGTGACGTGGCTAAAGAACAAAAGGAAATAAGAGAGAAGACTACCGAAACTCTCAAGTGGTTATATGAATTACAACCCAGTGCCAAAGAAGCCATTAAGAATAGTTACGGTTACGCTGTGTTCAGTAATTTCGGTATGAAGATACTCGTAGTAGGAGGAGGGAAGGGAAAAGGGGAAGCTATAAATAAAAAGACCGGCAAGGAAACATTCATGAAAATGCTCGAACTGCAGGCGGGGCTAGGTATGGGTATAAAAAAGTTTAGGGTCGTGTTTGTCTTTGAGAATAAAAAAGTGTTCAACAAATTTGTCAATTCAGGCTGGGAGTTCGGAGGTCAATCTACTGTGGCTGCCAAGCTAGACGACCAGGGCGGAGCATTTACCGGCGCTGCCATAGTGTCACCTGGCGTATGGATATATCAGCTCACCGAAGACGGACTTGCACTTGAGTTAACCGTGAAGGGTACCAAGTATATGAAGGATAAAGATCTCAACTGAGATTGATATTATTTGCGGGACGTGTTGATTATATATGAATTATAATATTTGCATTGTTGTTTCTTGTATTTGTAGTTAATATTAAAGTTTTCGTGGATGATGCTTTGGATCTGGCAAGGCACACACAGGACTCTTGGCCAAGAAAATCTTGTTAATAAAACTAAATTAGAAAAAATAGCGTTAATAGGATGACAGTTACAATATACTGCTCCCATTAGTCAAGCAGCGTTTTTATGTGAAGCGTGATTCCTGTAATACTCTTCTTCCGCCTGAAACGGTGTGCGGTATCCATGTGCTGAATGGAGGTAGTTTCTGTTGTAATATTCAACCCATTTATTCAGTTCTAGACTAAGCTCTCTTTCATTCTCCCATTCCCTTAGCCAAAAGAGTTCTTCTTTCATTGTTCTTATCATTCTCTCTGTATCTGCATTTCCTTTAGGGTTGTTGTAGCTGGTAAATACTTGCTCTACTTCCAGATTAGAACAGGCTTTCATAAAACTCAGTGATGTAGGCTGACTGCCGTTATCACTCATTAGCTTTAGTCCATGCCCTCTTACTCCTTCTGGAAACTTTCTGTTTAATGCTTTATTAAGAGCTTCTAACCATTCTCTACTTGTAGCTCTAACTCCACTGTAGTGTCCTACTATCTTCTTTGTATACCAGTCCAGTACTATTACTACATATACCCAGCCAGTGTTTGTTAAAACCTTTGTCATATCTATTCCCCACCACTGCTTAGGTTTATCCGGTCTAGGTTTTGGTCTTTCCGATACTCTCTTTGCTATAAGTCTTATATTCGGTTTAACAGTAAGGTTATTCTCTCTCATAAGCCTGTATACACGCTTCTTGTTTACTATTAAGCCATCCATGTACCTAAGATAAGCCCATACTCTTCTATAACCCCAGAAGGGGTGCTCTCTTTTTATGGATTTTATTCTTACTAGTAAGTATTGATTACGAAGAGTTACAGAGTCAGAGGGCTTTCTCATATGAACCCGTCCTCTGTTTTTTTTAATTCAACTGTAAGTGAACCTATTATTTGTGTTAGTTCTTTGTTCTTTTTACGTAGTAGTTCTAGTTCACTAGAGTCTTTCTTAGAATCAAAGGCTTTATGGGCCTCGGATAAGAACTTATCCCGCCAGATGTAGTATTGATTCTGATGTATTCCGTACTCTCTGCATATCTCTGATAGGTTCCTGCCCTCAGAAGAAAGTACTTCTGACTGACGTAGTAACCGTATTATCTGCTCCGGGGTATAACGTTTCCTGCCCATTGTAATGACCTCCTATGTATAGGGTTTTCTCTCTAAAAAATATCTTAACTTATGTACCTATTATAG
>SPCL01000197.1 GCA_004525335.1 Thermodesulfobacteriales bacterium | reverse complement strand
TGCTCTATAGGCAACTCCATCATAAACTCTCCGGTTACGGGGTGTGTATCGACCTCATGAATAGAACCGTCCCTCGCTACAGCTGTGACCAAAAGCGCAGCTGTATCAACATTGCCGGTAACTACCCTAGTCTGTATTCCGGGACCAGGTCCGTTACCTCCATTCCCTATATTATTCCCGTCTCCACCACCGCAGCCACCAATAAGGTAAAAACTCAGAAATACGGTTAGTAGCGGGACCAAAAACTTACTTTTATTGACTTGTACATACTTAAACATAATTCACCCTTTTTTTACTTCCTTTAGTTAGTAGGTTTGCAATCAATGTGCCAAAAGAAATATCTTAATAATTTCAACAAGTTGTATGCATATGGAACTTTTGCTATTAATAATAGTTGTCCCGTTTTATTACACCTTACACCCCGGCTACCCTGCCACACCCCTTGCTACTTGCTATAACTTTATTGGTAGCTTTTGGTGGTTATATTTACACTAAACAACCCTTGTATGTTACCCCCCCTATAATCGGCCATAGGTTAATTTAGATTTTTGGCAGATAACCCTGCATATAAAATGTCTTCAGAATGGCTCGGAAGCTTTGCATCCTTTTTAATTCCAACTTAAGTCTATCTTGACAAAAGGGGAGCAGTACAAAAGTATGAGTCTAATTTCTTAAGCTCACTTTGATCTATTCAAAAGTTACTTTCAGGACCCCGTTCTCAAGGTTTGCTTTGTCTACGTTTAATTTTGCAAGGAATTTTGGAAGAAATATATTTCTTCTCTGATTTTCAATCTGTATAGTCAGCTCTTCCCCAATCTGATTTAGTTTTACATCTTCTTTGCTAACGAACGGAAGATTGATAAGCATACTATAGGTCTCACCTTCTTTCACAATTTCATAGGGTTTGCCTTTGTAGAAAATTTGCGAGGGGTCTTTATCTGAAAACAGGGCTTTTCCAAAATCCAAAAGTGCATCCTTTCCTAAAACTTCTTTAGATATTAAAGGCGCTTCATAGATAGGGATGTTGTTAAAAAGCTGCTTTACCTCTTCCATGTAGTTTTTTTGAGACTTCTTCAGTTCATCAAAATATGGATGATCAAGTTCTTTAGGCATAACACGGTTCACAATGGCAGAATCCACGGGATAGCCGTATAGGTTGAGATAGGTATATGCTCTCTGTGTTTCATTGATAACCATTTTCTCCAGATTTAATACTAACCTGATCGATGTTATATCCGGATCTGAAAATACCTGATGTATTGAATTGAGCTGAGAGAATAGATTCTCAACTGCATTATATGTATCTTCTTCGGGCAGCGGCATATCTGAAACTACTTTTAATGCCGGCCTCACTATTTTTAGAACTTTTCTTTCAATTGGGAATACCTTAACCAGCCACCAGCGGGCAACATCGGGCAGAGATAGAAGCTTAAGCGTCTCTCCAGTCGGAGCGCTGTCAACAATTATTACATCATAATCCCCCTCTTTATAATGATTGTATACCCACAGAAATGATGCCACTTCCTCCATACCCGGGAAAACGCTAAACTCCTCAGCCAAGATGTCATCCACTTTCATCCAGTTAAAAACCGATTGAATATAGCTTGTTAGTTTCCCCCAATATTTATCAACTGAGTAATAAACATCTATTTCCTGAGCATATACATTCTTTGCAACTTTAACTGGCTCTGGTCCTAGCTCCTGCTCAAATACGTCACGCAAGCTATGAGCAGCATCAGTAGAAATCACTAAAACTTTATTCCCATTTTTTGCTGCCTGGAGCGCAGTTGCCGCGGCCACAGTTGTTTTTCCTACGCCTCCTTTTCCAGTATAAAGGATTATTCTGCTCATACTTTTAGGATAGCACCTAAATTCGAAACTTGACATAAATTTCTCTGGCCTTAATATATTTATCCGAATATTAATTAACGAGGTCTTAACAATGTCAGAAGAAAATACTAAAAAGCCAAATTCTTATCCCGCACTCTTTGCGCTAGTAGCTTTTGCTATTCTTGGTGCTACAGTTCTTTTAGCAATTGGTGGTATTTATTCTAGTTTTATTAATCCCACATTTTAATTTCGATTAGTAAGATCTCACACAATCTCGTCTTATTTTTCAAAACGATTATTATACAACCCACAGTATCGGGGTTGTCTGTTAAATTCCCACTCCAAGAACAAATTTCTTCTGATAATATATATTTTGTTTAGCCAGATTTTAAGTGATATACTGGAGACAAGGAGAAAAACATGAGCGAATTCAGTCCCCCTAATTCAGAAATACCTACAAGTTCGGCTACAGAAAACATTCCCAAAAAGCCCAGTATGGCAAAGTCAGTCAGGCAGGAAGAGGCGATATTAATTACTCTAATAGTGCTTGTTACAGTTGGGATCGCGATTACTAATTTCAGACCCTTTGAAAGTTTTTATTTTTGGGTTGCTATGGTTCCGGTATTCGGATTAACCAGTCTTTACGTAGGATGGACAAAGGCCAGAAATAGGGGTGAGGGCATATCGAGAATAATTTGGGTGCAGCTTCTACATTGGATAGGATTGTTGGCCGCAATAGGCCTAATCTATCTTTTATACTCAACAACAGGGCGTATTGATAATAACCAGCTCGCTCTACTAACACTTCTTTCTCTAGCACTCGCAACATTTCTTGCCGGTGTGCATTTCGAATGGCGCTTTATGGTTGTAGGTGTAATCCTTGGAGCTGCCGTAGCGGGTGCTGCATTAATAGAGCAAGTTATATGGATGATCATAATTCCGATCGCCGCTATAATAGTACTTGCTATTTTTTGGTGGAAAAGAAAAACTTAACTGCCATTGCTTGTGGAATCTGCATCAATCTGGAGTTGTTGGACTAGGATCAGTCAGTACTTCTGAAACAACTTCTTTTTCCCCTCTCCAATTTGACCACTTCTTTTTGATGTAAATGTTTAAGTCATCCAGCATTAAGTATAAACATGGGATAAGTATTAATGTGATAAAAGTAGCAAAAAGAAGTCCAAATCCCAGGGCTACTGCCATTGGAGCAAGAAATGCAGCTTCTCCTCTGAACTTAACCATCAGAGTGGCAAGACCCCCGAAAGTTGTCACGGTTGTCAGCACTATAGGTCTAAATCTGTGTTTAGCCGACATAGCGACTGCAAGCACCCTATTCATCTTTTTAGAACGACTGTTGATGAATGTCATTAGTACTAAACTATCATTTACGACAATTCCCAAGAGCGCCACCAGTCCTATCAAAGCCGGCAGTGTGAGAGGCTCTCCACGAAGAAGAATCCCAACCATTACTCCAACAATTGCAAACGGAAGAACGGACATAATAATAATAGGCTGAGTGTAGGACTTGAGCATGCTTGCAAGGATTAAGTAGATTAGCAGAATGGCTATAATTGCAGAGCTTTGTATGCTTTCTAGCGACTCTCTTGTTTGCTCCTCTTCTCCTCCAAAATTATAGCTATAGCCGGGGTACTGTGTAAGTTTTTCATCTAAAAATGATGAAATAAGTGAGTTTACCTCTGTCGCG
>SPCL01000279.1 GCA_004525335.1 Thermodesulfobacteriales bacterium | reverse complement strand
CTGTATGCTTTGTATGCAGATGGAATCAAAGCCAGGGGGCTAGCCAGAGTCATAGGAGAATCCGGCCTCAGCGAGAGGCAAATAAGATACCTGCGATTCGCTGAAGAGTTTGAGCATAAGTTTGTGAATCAGAGAGTTGATGAAAACCGATCTGTGCAAGACACTTTAAACATTGCGTGGGATCTTCTATCGTCGATATCGGATGACACTCTCACAAGGATACGGAGAGAGTATATTACGTTGTATCAATCAAAAAAGAATAAACCCGATTTGTTGATCAAGGAGTAAAATGATGCCCTTGGCAAACGTCTCTGGGAAGGTTCGATCAACTCGAGGGGAATTTCTCAGGTTAAAAAAGCGGTTGGAGTTCCTTCGGGAAGGGTTAGAGGTGCTTACAATGAAGAGAGATCAGTTAAACCAAGATCTTCAAGAGGCTATGGGGCATATGTCAAAGTACAAGAGTGAGCTGGAAAAAGAATTAATGGATGCATTTGAAGGTCTAATTGCGGCATATGCGACTTTGGGGCGATCGGAGATTGAAACGCAGGCAGAATCTGTTCAAGGCACGCTTAAGGTAAGAGTTAAAACAAAGAGCGTAATGGGAACTCTAGTTCCTAGGATAAATATTGTCAGTCGTCCTAACTTAAAGGGAAAGATAGGGACGGTGCAATATGGGGTTGCAAATCGATTTCTCAATCTATTGGATAATCTAATTACAGAAGCAGAGATGGAGAATGAGATTTTTAGGGTAGCTTATGAGCTACATAAGACCAACTCCAAGGTTAACGCTTTAGAGAAAGCAGTTATACCTGAACAGGAAGCGGAGATCAAGTTTATCGAGGAAAAACTTGAAGAGGAAGCGATAGAAGATTTAAGTCGAATGAAAATCATTAAAAATGCTATTATCAGGCGGAGAAGTTGAGCGACCTAACTTATACAGTTGTCAGATGTCACGGTCTGAGATCTAGGCTCATATCAAACTCCCAGCTGAAGATGATGGCTGGAGCTAAAGATTTAAAGGTCTTCTCTGAGACTTTGCTTAAAACTGATTATTCTGGTGTGTCAATGAGGTCCCTTGGAAAGATATTTGCGGATTTACTCTTGAACGCATCTTCGTGAACGAATTAGTGGAACGATGTTTTTTTGTTTCTAAATTTTCCCCCTCAACCGCCATTTATTTCCTTCAATCCTATTGTCGGAGATTTGAGGTTCAGAATATAATGCGCATATTGAGAAGTAAAGTGATGATGACGCCTAAAGGGGCGCTAGAAATAAGGTTGTTTCCTATAGAACGGTATTCTTCTGTAAACTTTAAAGCCCTCCTCAATTCAAATTCGGTAGATGAAGCGATCGAGTTGTTAGCGGAGACAGTCTATTCGCCTTCAAAAGAAGCTATCCAACTCTATGAAAGTAACGATAGCCTTATTCCTCTTGAGGCATTCTTTGAAAGAAACTATGCCGAGGAACTAATTAAAAGCGCCGAAACTCTCCCTCAAGATAAAGACTCTGTGAACTCGCTAATAAGAACACAATTTGACATCAGAAACTGCATTACTGTCATAGGCGGCGTTATTCAAGGGTTGGATCCATATCTACTCAAAAGCCTCGTTATACCGCATTACTACAAAATTTCGGCGACGGACATAGCCAAGATTATTAACAGTAATGATGCGCTTTCAATAACTCCTACGGTATTTAGGCCTTACATAAAAGTTGTAAACGCCTTATTGGCCGGAGAAGAATCAATGACATATTTAGAAGGGCTCAGATATATTTATAAAGAAAATGAAAGCGTTCGGCACACAAGACCTTACAGTTTTGCATTTATTCTTACTTATTTAATCTCCTGTGAAATTGAACAGAGGAACCTTACGAGAATTGCTTTTGGAAAGGAATACAACGATTCTGTTGAAGAAATTGTCGCTCATTTGGTAATAAACTAATTTTTTTTTCAGACTTTTTGCATAAACAATAAAAATTAAAGCTATGAGGATTGGAGCTAACAAGCCTATCATAACCGCCCCTATAATAGCCGAATTGAGATTTAGGTTGTTAAAAAGGACGTAAAGACCTACTGCTTGAACAAGTGTCAAAATTGTGATGTAACTAAACAGAAATTTTAGGTTTGACTTCTTGTACTCATTCTTTTGATTTGACCTTTGCATGTTACAAACCTATACTGGAAGAGTGATCCAGATTAATAGAGCAATAATGAT
>SPCL01000102.1 GCA_004525335.1 Thermodesulfobacteriales bacterium | reverse complement strand
CTATAAATTTGGGGTCGTCATTTACAGTCTTAGCTCGAAGTAAATTAATTCCTACTTTTTCTGATGTCTCCTGAGCTTCAACGCCAATATCAAAAAGTACTTCTATGTGATCGCAAATGAATCCTATAGGCTGAGCAATAACGTTTTTAACTCCCTCTTTTGAGATTTCCTCAATCACATCACAAACATCAGGTTCAAGCCAGGGGTCAGTAGGCCTTCCGCTCCGGCTTTGATATACCAGTCGCCAGTTATCATAGTTTAATTTCTCGGCTATCAATCTTGCAGTCGTCGTTAGTTGTTCAACATAAGGAGATGCTTCTGCCATTGGCATCGGGATGCTATGAGCAGTAAATAAGATCATAGTCTCAGGATATTCTTCCGTCGGAATCTCATCAAGGCAGTCCTGAACACGATCTGCGGAGTCTTCTATAAATAGCGGATGATCAAAAAGGGGAGGGGAGTAATCAAATTCCATCTCTATTCCTAAGTCTGTTAGCGCCTCTTGAACATCTCTTTGATACTTCTCCCAACTAGCATCAGATTGATGGGCAGCCATAATCATCCCAATTACTTTCCTAGCTCCATTGTCATACATTTCTTTTATAGTATCCGGTGTAAAAGGATGCCAATTACGCATTCCAACATATATAGGAAGATCATGGCCATATTCCGCTAATTTCTTTTGCAGTGCTCGAGCCTGTTTAAATGTATATTCGTTTAATGGGGATTTGCCGCCGAATAGTTCGTAATGGTGGGCAACTTCTTCTAGCCTGTCGGGCGGGATCGGACGTCCTTTGGCCACGTTTTCTAGAAAAGGTCGTATATCCTCAATTTTCTCAGGCGCTCCGTATCCTATCATCAGAATAGCGTCATACTTTTTGGACATCTAATTCTCCTGAATTTAATTCTCCAGATTATTATTTATGTGTATATTCGTGAACAAAATCAATCAGCGCCAGTACATTGTCCACCGGTGTTTTAGGCAATATGCCGTGACCAAGATTGAATATGAAACCTGGTCTTCCCTTGGCCTTATCTATAATCTTTTTGGTTCGTTTCCGGATCTCTGAAGGTGTCGAGAAGAGTAAAACAGGGTCCAGATTTCCCTGAATAGCTTTGTCATAACCTATTTGCTTCCATGCTTTATCTAGATCAACTCTCCAGTCTAGTCCTATGACCTGGCTTCCGGATTCTTTAATCAAATCTAACAATGCTGCGGTTCCCGTGCCAAAATGAATTACAGGAGTACCGCTCTTAATATCTGATATAAGTTTTTTCATATGAGGAAGTACGAATTCTTTATAGTCATCTCTGGAAAGGCATCCAACCCAGCTATCAAATAACTGGACAACATCTGCTCCGGCCTTAATTTGATTATTTAAGTAAGAAGCTGTGGCAGTGGAAAGTTTCTCCATCACCATGTGCCAGGCTCCCGGGTCTCTATACATTAAACCCTTTGTGTTCTCGTAGTTTCTCGATCCGCCGCCTTCGATCATATAAGAAGCAACAGTAAAAGGAGCTCCCGCAAATCCTATAAGAGCCTTGTTTGGATCAAGTGCTCTTCTTGTTATCTTAAGAGCGTCATAAACATATTTTAGAGATTCCGGATCAAAATCTTTTATACGGTCCACAGCTTTCCCGCTGCGCACAGGTCTTTTAATTCTGGGGCCTTCACCTTTTGAAAACTCAAGACCCACGCCTAGAGGCTCAACTATAAGCAAGATATCGGCAAATATTATTGCTGCATCTACATTTAATCTGTCTACGGCTCTCAATGTGACTTCAGCTGCAAGCTCTGGGGTTTTACAAAGCTCTAAAAAAGAGACCTTCGATCTCAGCTCCCTGTATTCACGCATATATCTGCCCGCTTGACGCATAAGCCAAACAGGTGTGTAGTCTGTTTCTTCAAGACGGCAGGCTTTCATAAAAACCGAATCGTTTGTTATAGCTTTTCTGCTTTTTTGAGAACCCTTGCTCCAGATCATATCTACAGGGCGCCAAATATTTGTATCAACGCCGTTTTTGAGTGCTATGCGCTTTTTGTTAACAAGCTCAGCTCCAATCCTTGCCACTTCACGTATCAGATTCCCCATCTTCGGGCTGTCAGGCTCGTAGTCTGGTGTTATTCCAACTCTATTCAAAGTTTCAGAAGTAGTAGGCCCTATTGAGCCTATAACTGTGCTTTTTAGGCCCTGCTTTAATTTTTTGAGATATCCAATCTTTCCGGCTACTTCAAATAGATGATAGATTTGTTGTGAGCTTGTAAATAGTGCGATGTCTTCTTTGGAGTTTGATATTGATTGTATCGCGGCTTTTAGAGGCTCAATATCTTCTGGCAGAGCCCATTTGTAAATCGGTACTGAAGTGACTTTTGCTCCTTTTTTTCTTAGGGAGCTTATAAATTCTTTATTAGAAATCCCGTATTCCTGAACTGCTACTTTTTTACCCTTTAATTCTGTTTCGTTTTCCAGGGCAATAAGTATATCCCTCCAAGTATTAGGCTCCGGCACTACTATATTAGCTTTAAGCTTCATCTCACGGAGCGCAGCTACTGGCTTGGGGCCACGCGCTACAATAGTAGTTTTCTTAAGTGCGCTCTTAATATTTTTAATATCAAATTTTGTAGATACTGCTTTTATAAGAGCACGAGTGCCTACGCCGGTCATAAGAATCACCAGATCAAAATTGCCGGCAATCAATTCTTTGGCGAATTTTAAAGCTTCTTTTGATTCAGATATAGGGACTTCTCTCATTGAAGGAGCTACGCGAGGTACCCCGCCATGATAGAGTATCAGCTTTTCAATTTCTATTGCTCGACGGCTCTCAAATGAGGTTACTTTAAGGCCGTTAAAATTATATGGTTTCTTCATAATTGTTTCGGTTAGTTTAATTTATATTTGAGTTTAGCATAGGGAGTGGGGGGGGGTCAATTTTATATAATTTAAAAGCCTAGATAGAGTTTATTTCTTGATATTACTATCTGCATTTCTTATAATCCCTACTGAACAAATTACCAATGGAGAGTTAAATGGGAAAGAAAGTAGAATTCTACTATGATTTTAGCAGTCCATATACATATATTGCTTCAAAGAGGATAGAAAGAATCTGTGAAGACAACGGTGCTGAGCTTCTATGGAAGCCTTTTTTGCTAGGCGGCGTTTTTAACGAAATAGGATCAGTACCTGCTATAGAGATAGACAATAAATTTAGATATTTAAGAAGAGATTTTGAGCAATCCGCTATATATTATGGAGTAGAGTTTAAGTTTCCGGACTTCTTTCCTCTAAATAGCGTGAGATCAATGAGAGGAGCATTTGCCGCTCAGGAAAAAGGGAAATTGGTAGAATATACACATGAGATGTTCAGACTCTACTGGACCCAGGGTGTTGATCTAAGTAAAGCGGATATTTTGGGTGAGGCGGTCTCTAAAATAGGAATTGAGACCCAGTGGTTTGTAAACAGAATCGCGGAGCAGGATATAAAAGATAAGCTCAGAGAAGAAACTGACATAGCCATACAAAGAGGGGTTTTTGGGGCGCCCACAATGTTTGTTGATGATCAGATGTTTTGGGGTAATGACAGGCTCGATTTCTTGGATAGGTATTTAAAGAGTTGAGTTTAATTTAATATTTGTAAAGCATCTATAAGTTTCCATTTAAATAAATTAGTATAAGTTTCTGGTTAATTAATCTAAGGAGAACCGCATTAATGCACAGCTCATTTCAATATAAAGATGAAGAATTCCATATGGGGGGAGTTTCTCTTGCTAAGATTGCAGAGTCAGTAGGGACACCTTTTTATGTGTATAGCTACGAATTTCTAAAAGACAGTTTTACTGCCTATAAAGAAGCTTTTTCAGCAATGGATACATTAATCTGCTACTCGGTAAAGGCCAATTCCAATCTCGCTGTGTTAAAAGCATTCTCAGACCTTGGTTCAGGCTATGACATTGTGTCTGGCGGGGAGCTGCTTCGTGTTAAACGAGCAGGAGGCGACCCCGGCAAAGTAGTCTTCTCCGGAGTAGGTAAGACAAGGGAAGAAATGAAGGCTGCTATAGAAGCCGGAATATTGTTTTTCAATGTAGAATCTGAAGAAGAACTTCATGAACTTAATTCTGTTGGCATAGAGCTTGGTAAAAAAGCCCCTGTCGCTCTTCGGGTAAATCCTGATATTGATCCGAAAACTCATCCCTACATTTCAACAGGTTTTAAAAAGAGCAAATTCGGTATAGAGATAGGTAGGGCTTTTGAAGTTTATAAAGAAGCCAATAAGATGGAAGGCATAGATGTAATGGCAATCGATGCTCACATAGGGTCACAAATTTTTGACCTGACCCCATTTGTAGATTCCGTTAAAAAGTTGATCAGTCTGGCAGATGACCTAGTTAGAGAAGGGATTAATATACAGTATATAGACATAGGCGGCGGGCTTGGAATAAGTTACAAGTTAGATGATAAGCCTCCTCACCCTAGCATGTATGCCGATATTGTTATGAAAGAGTTCTCCGGCAAACCTTATAAATTAGTCCTTGAACCTGGAAGATCCTTAATGGGAAACTCGGGAATGCTGGTAACTAAGGTGCTCTATCTTAAAGAAGGTACGGCAAAAAAATTCGTAATAGTAGATGCGGCTATGAATGATCTAATAAGACCTGCATTCTACGAGTCTTATCACGAAATACTGCCTGTCATCAGAGGCTCTGAGGACAAAGATGTTGTCGATGTAGTAGGTCCTATCTGTGAATCCGGCGACTTCCTTGCGCAGGATAGAGAACTTCCTAAAGTCTCAAGCGGTGATTTGCTTGCCGTACTTAGCGCGGGGGCTTACGGATTCGTGATGTCCTCTAATTACAACACTCGCCCAAGAGTTGCAGAAGTGATGGTTAAGGGGGATCAGTTTTCTGTTATCAGAGAAAGAGAAACGTATGATGATTTGCTTAAGCTTGAGCAAATTCCTGATTTCCTCTAGATAGACTCTCCCGTATAAAAGGGTTTTCTATACACACTTTTAATATGGATTATTGAAGGAGTAACTCTACTCCTCTAACTCTACTCTGAATATAGAATTAAAAACTAGAAGGGGCATCAACAAGCTTTTCTGCCTCTTCTATTATTTCTCCTAATCTCTCTTTGAAGAGAGCAATTCCGCCAAGGGGTATGACAATGCAGGATCTGCCGCCACTTAATTCTGTAATTCTTAGATATTTCCCTTTATGGTTTTCTTTTACATCGAAAAAAAATCTTTTAGATTCAATGTCAACATGTTTGCTTGCGTGCTCTTTTTCTGTTCTCTCTGTTCTTTCTGTCCTTTCTGTTCTCTCTTCTCTTTCCATCTTTCTTCGCGACCTCCGCCTCATTCCCTATCGTTGGGATGTAATTTGTGGTTTACTGCCTATGGGTCGAAATAATAACTCTATGATTTATAAAAATCAAGACGAAAAATTAAATATAGATTATGTATAATTTATCGGTAGCAATTGAGTGTTAAAGGAGAAAAATATGTATAAAAGGGTTAAATTTGGCATATCTGCGCCTGTACCGGGGGCATCTGTTCAAGAATTAATAGACTTTTCTATAAAAGCGGAAAAAAGCGGATTTGATACTGTATGGTTTCCTGATCATGTTGTTTTTATGGCTAAAAAACTTACCCCGGAAGTGTGGTCGGTAATCACTGCAGCCTCTACTCATACAAACTCAATACACTTAGGTAATGTTGGAGATGCTCATCGAACTCATCCTGCAATATATGCTCAAAGGCTTGCTACGGTAAACCATATATCTAAAGGTAGAAGCTTCTTGTGTTTAGGCTACGGAGAGAAAATGAATCTAGATCCCTATGGTATTAAATGGGATAAGCCTCTCAAAAGGGTGGTCGAATCGGTAAAAATAATGCGTGCACTTTGGAGTGGAGAACCGGTTAACTTTGAAGGGGAATTTTATTCTCTTAAAGATGCTGAGCTCCAAATTAAACCGGAGTTTGGAAATGGTGTGCCTATTTACATTGCAGCCACCGGACCAAAGGCCCTTAGAGTAGCGGGAGAATACGGGGATGGATGGGTCACTAATGCAATGCCGTCCAGACTCTTCAAAGAAAAATCGCTAGCGGTTGATGAAGGTGCTTTAAATCGGGATAAGAATCTTGGGCCAATTGAAAAAACTCTATTTATTTTTATCTCCATCGCTAATAATCAAGATGAAGCATATTCATCCATTGAGCCTATAAAGCATGCACTTGTATGGCCTGAGCTACTTTCTCAAGCAGGTTATGATATAGAAATAGATGATGAATATAAAGGGCTTGAGTATACAAAAATTATGCCTAACGACACCGACATGCTTAGAAAATTTAGAGAGATGGGACAAAAATATTATTCCCGCGATATGGTGATGGATTTTATCATCGCAGGATCAAAGCAGGATGTGATTAAAAAGATGGAAGATTATATAGAAGCTGGTGTGGATCATTTCTTTTTAAGGGATTTTAGTCCTGATAAAGAAAAATCATTTGATATAATTTCAAAAGAGATCTTGCCATACTTCCGTACATCGGGAGATAACAATTAATGGCTAGAATCAAGATAAATCCTCCTAAAAAGTTTGATTACTCAACAGATATAAGCCTCAGGATAAGTGATATAAATTATGGTGGACATCTTGGACATGACTCTATTTTATCCTTAGCTCACGAAGCTCGTGTAAGGTTCTTTAAAAGCCATGGATTTACCGAGTTAAATGCATTCGGGCCTGCAATAATCCTTTCAGATGTAGCCATCTACTATAAATCTGAAGGGTTCTATGGGGATATTGTTACTGTGGATATTGCAGTTTGTGATTATCTTAAATATGGCTGTGATCTCGTTTACAGAATGACTAATAAAGAAACGGGCAAGATTGTTGCGTTATTAAAAACGGGAATTGTCTTTATTTATTATGAAAAGCATGAAGTTGTTCAGGTGCCAAAAGAATTTAAGGCTTTGTTTAAAGAGCGAAAATATAGCGTAGAAGTTCAAACTAAAGCTTAAGCTTGCTTAAATTAGTGTCTATTCTTTCTCCACTATAATTGCAATTCCCATACCGCCACCGATGCATAATGAGGCAAGTCCCAATCTTACATCCTTTCTCTTTTTCATTTCGTGAAGCAGGGTAACAAGAATTCTGGTTCCTGATGCTCCAACGGGATGGCCGAGCGCTATAGCTCCTCCGTTCACATTTAGCTTATCCTGAGGAATTG
>SPCL01000052.1 GCA_004525335.1 Thermodesulfobacteriales bacterium | reverse complement strand
TTTTCTTTTGGACGCTGGTTTTAACACGGGAGACAGGGCATTAATAGCCTCCTCTAACAGTCTTGATGCAATCGCAACAGAAATCGCTATTTTTCATCTTGGCGGTATTATCGTACCTCTCTCACAGAATGAAGATTTAGATAAGATAATAGAGACTGCGAATAGTTTGAATACCAAGATGGTCTTTATTGAGAATGACGCACTTTTAGAAGAGATAGTGAATAGAGCTGATGAGTTCTCTAGTGCGGGGAAAATAATTTTCTATCCGGATGTAAGAATCAAGCATGATCGTATTATTAATTTTAAATTGGTTCTCAAGTCAGGACTTATGAAAAGAAAGAAGCTTCACGACGATCTGACGAAAGTTTCCGCGAATGTCAGTCCTGATGACATAGCCGCTATTTTTAGTAACGCAGAGGGGGATTCAAAAGAAATCTCACAGGGTGCTATGGTTGAAATATTATCTCAAGCATCAAAAAAATATTCCCAGATTGGGATAGAAGATCAATCCTTTTCTTATATGACTAGTGCCAGCCCTTTTTCTAAGTTTGTTAATTATCTGACCCTGTTTATGGGAACAAGGGCTGCAGTTGCCGAATCAAGGAAGGATTTTTATAATGATATTTTAGAGGTCATGCCTACTATACTATTTGAAACTAGTGATGGTTTAGAAGCAATTTATGATATATCAACATCGAGCTTAAATGGTACTTCAAGTGAAAAGAAACTTAGAAAAGACCTAGGAGATAGAATAAAATATGTATTTACGGATTCTATGCCTAAAAAAGAGGTTCAAAACCTGTTCTTAAGGGCTGGAGTGAATTTGCTGGAAGTGCCTGAGTTAAATCATTTAGCCGATTAGTTCTTAGTTTCCTTTACAGTGCATGTAGCCTCTCCCTTACTAAAGCTAACTAACACTTCATCACCTTTTTTAAGCTTCGATGAGTCTTTGACAATTACTTTCTTAGGGAGTTTCTGAGTGATGCTGTAGCCGCGTTGAAGGACTTTCAAGGGGCTGAGCGCGTCTAAATTCCCGGCAAGGTTTAGGAACTCTGAAGACGCTGAATCTAATTTCGACTGGAATGTATACACAAATTCACTTTGAAGTTGATCTACTTCTCTTGCGTATAATTCAATTCTATTAGTAAGCGCAAGGGCAATCTGCTCTTTAAAATAAATTAGGTCTTCTTTAAGCTCAAATTTTTCTCTCACCGCTATCTCTGCTGCCATAGAAGGGGTAGCGGCTCTTACATCGGCCACAAGGTCGGCAATTGTTATATCTATTTCATGTCCTACGGCAGAGATTACCGCTACTGGTGATTTTGCTATCTCTCTTGCGACCCCTTCGTCATTAAAAGCCCAAAGGTCTTCTTTTGATCCCCCGCCGCGGGCAACTATAATGAGTTCTATATCTTTTACTTTGTATAATTTACCAAGAGCGCTAATGATATCTGCAGGCGCTTCATCTCCCTGCACCCGGGCGGGAGAGATCAATATATCAAGATTAGGAAACCTTCGGTCTAAAACTTTTAATATATCTTTTACTGCTGCACCGGTGGGGGATGTGACAATGCCAATTCTCTGAGGAAGATATGGTAAAAGCCGCTTTCTATCTTCATCAAAAAGCCCTTCTTTTAGGAGTTTTTCTTTTAATTGTTCAAGTGCAAGAGCCTGAGCGCCGACACCTTTAGGTTCTACATTTCTAACGTTTACCTGATAAGATCCTTGTTTTTCATAAACACTGATCTGCCCGCATAAAATAACTTCCATGCCGTTTTCAGGCAAAAATTTTATATATTGATTAGCCCATTTAAAACAGACTGCGGATATCTGAGTTTCGTTATCTTTAAGTGAAAAATACCAGTGACCACTTGCATAGTTTCCTTTAAAGTTTGAGATCTCGCCCACGATCCATACATATTCAAATCCAATCTCTTCCTCTATCGTTTCCTTAATCCTGGCATTGATTTCGGAAACCGTAAATATCTTTTCACTTAGCAGTTCTTTAAAAGAGGGGTGGTCTGTCATTGCAATAGAAGTATTTTAGATAGAGCTCGTATAGTCAAGAATTAGGGTTCTTAAATAGCTCCGGATTACTATCTTTGAGAGGGGTTAAAATGTTTGAATCCAACTTGGCTCCGGATAATGATTTCACTTCTTCAAGCTGTTCAAGTGTGAGTTTGGATGCCCCGGTTAA
Source organism: Thermodesulfobacteriales bacterium (assembly GCA_004525335.1). Taxonomy (GTDB): domain Bacteria; phylum Desulfobacterota_D; class UBA1144; order Nemesobacterales; family UBA2774; genus CR02bin9. The sequence goes on along the minus strand of SPCL01000052.1, from coordinate 11,008 downwards.
ATCAACATCAGCGAGAATGGTGTCTTGTAGATTGGCTAATTTCATATTTGTATTTCTTAGATTAGCTCCTGAAAGATCGGCTTTTCTAAGATGGGCTCCCTCAAGTGAAGCGCCTTCCATATCAGCTCCTTTAGAGTTTGATTCCTCTAGGTTGATTCCATACAGAATGGCATTTCGAAAGTTCGCGCCCTCTAAATTGCCTCCTCTACAGAATGCAAGTTTCATATTCGCACCTTCGAAATTTGCTCCGGCTAAATCGATACCTACGAGGTTAGCCCAAGCTAAATCCGGTAGTTCTTCTGGATTTTGATCCCTCCAGTTGTTCCAGAATTCCACACCCTCTTTAATTGCTTTTACGTGTTCTTGGTTAGCCATTTGTTTGAGTAATAAAAATTATTTTTCTATGAAAATTTTAACTGCAGAGTAAATAATATATACGGCCATAATAAAAAAGATAATCCGGCTAAAAAGTCCTTTGATACCGCCAACCTTTATCCCAATTCTCTCACCACAACTAGGACAAGTGTCGGTTTCCATAGTTATTTCATATCCACAGTCATTACATTTTGTTATGTTCATGCATTCTTCCTAATCCACTCTTTTAAGTGCAGGTGCTACAAGGTTAGGATGATGTTTGCTAATTTTCTCAGCCAGAATTCTAGTAATGTTTTTTATATCCCACTGAGCGCCTTCAGACATCCTCAGATTTATTAAGTGATAAAGCTCCCATAAATCAAAACTTCCCAGGAGCCGTCTGTTATGCGCATTTGTTACAACGTAACTTGCTACTTCAGGCAAGTTGTTATCTACGAGTTCGTTGTATAGATTCTCGCTCTCGGAGACTGCTTTTCTGAGCAAATCCTGGGTCCCTGACATTTCTATATGCGGCGGTACGGTAATGCCGCTTTGTATTCCAGGCTCTTTTACAATCCAGTTTACTTTTCTGTGACGTAGCAGCTGATGCCAGCACGCCTCACTTATAACGAACTCCACATCGTATTTAACTAGTTTAAGCGCATTTACAGGGTTATCGAACTTGCCTAATTTCTCTATGGATTTGTTTAGTATCTGCAACTTTTCTTCCAGGCTTCTACCGTTTATATCCTTTTCTATTTCTGTATAACTTGATAATGAATGTTCAAAGAGTATTGCTTTGACCATCTCATCTATCGATTCCAGCTCGGCATTAGGCGAATTCTTGCCAGTCCAGTTTAATAGATTTACTTCGTATGATTTATTCGATGTGTTGCTTGGGCTTGATCCTAGGATTCCATGAGCTATGCCTTCAAGACCCTGTCTTGTCTCAGTTATGTACTCATTTTCATTAGCATATTTTACAAGCGTGGGAACAGAGAACCTTACCTCTTCTTTCATCTCCTGAGCTCTTTTTCTTACCTCAAGATACTTACTAGACAAAAGCTTAGTTAAAGAGTCCTCTATCGCTCTTGCGTTAGCAGTCATACCAAGATTGGTATAAGTGGCAAGATTGAGTGCATAACGCGCATCTTCAAACGCAATCTTCTCAAGCGCTCTGTGGTGAACACGCTCTTCCATTCCCTCTGGTGTAGAGATAGTGTCTTTAAGAAATTCAAAGAGCTTATCGTTCAAATCAGAATACAAATCGTACTGGTAATTGTTAAGTTCTACATATTTCTTTTTTAATGAACCATGCTGATCCAATTCTTGGGGAGTATAGAAGTCACCTTTAACAGGGCTTTGATATCTTTGAGAGTACTCTGTAAAAGACATATACTCATTTGAAAGCTCAAGTATTGAAGAGAAGAGACGAGATACTTTTTCAATGCCCATGTGAACTGCGGCGTGCTCGGCAACGGAGGCGTGACCGTAGTTTAAGACCCACTTTTCGTGGAATTTTGCGGCTCTTTCCTGCCCAAGCTGTTCTTCCTGTATTACGTTTCCTATGTTTTCTCTAAAACCCTTAGGGCTTCTGCTTACATAGGCAAATATTACGGCAATAACCTCTTCCGGGATGTTACTTACCGTATAAATATCTCGATCAATATTTGACGCATATTTTGTAACTTCATCTGAAATTGACTTTTCCTGAGCCATTTGTTCTCCTTACGATATTAATTCCAGGCAATATTAATTCCAGGCAATATTAATTCCGGGCGATACTAATTCCGGATAATTATTGCCGACTGAGATTGATTATAAAAGGGGCAGGCTAAGTAATGGTAATGCCCTCTTTAATTTTGTTTACTATATAAGTAAGCACTTGTGAAGGTTTACCATAAATTACAGCGTCAACGTGGTCGTCAGCAGGGCTTTGATTCTCACTTATTATAACTACTTTAATGTTTCTTTCTTTAGCCAAAAATGGAAAAGAAGCCACAGGCTCATGTTCCAGTGACGCTCCTACAATAATAAACATATCTGCGTTATGAAGCCTAATCCAGGCTTCTCTGGCTTCCCAATGTGGAGGAGGCTGTCCGGGAAAAGAAACAGGGGGTTTTAGCTGGTCACTTCCACATTCGACACATTTAGGGACATCGTCCCCCTTTTCTATCATGCTCAAAATTTCATTTATTGAGTAGTCTTTTCCGCAACTTGTGCAATTAACCCACAATAAAGAACTATTTAACTCAATAACCGAGGAACTGCCTGCCTTATGGTGGAGACCGTCCGTTGACTGTGTGAATATACAGTCCAGTCCCCCAATCATTTCAAGCTCGGCCAGAGCCAGATGAGAAGGACTCGGCTCAGCATTTATAATACTAGGGTGTACCTCATTTAGGTTCTTCCAATACTTAGCCCTTACTTCTTTGTTTTCACGAAAGTCCCTTATATTCGGGTTTAAGCTTGGAGCGGAAAGATCCGGCAGTCCGGACTCAATTGATAGCTCCTCTCCTGTGAGAACAACAATTCTATTAGATTGCTGAATCCACTGTGCTACGGTGCCTGCGACGTCCGTTTCCATATGCTATGGATTATACTGATTTCAACCCAATCCTGCAACGAAATATCTTAAAATCTGAAACAGTTTTATTGCCCTTATTTCGGAGATATCAGATTTGGGTACACTATCAGAAAAATTACATGGGACAACATATTGAAATACAAACCTAAAGAGATTATAGAATTTAGTGATACAACCTTAATGGTTATCTGGGAGGACGGTCACGAGAGCCTTTATTTATATGACGATTTACGGCAGGATTGTCCTTGCGCAACATGTAGGCAGCTCAGAAAAAACAGCGAGGACGGGAAACTGCCTATTAAAAAGACAATACCTCTTAAGCTTAAATCAGAGAAGATAAAGCCCATAGAGATAGAGCCTATTGGGCTTTATGCTTATAAATTTCATTGGAATGATAAACACGATACCGGTATTTATACGTTTGAATTTCTGAGAAATCTTTGTGCCTGCGATGAATGTGCTTCGAATAGCGAATAGCTATTCTATACCGAATACCATATTTACAGAAGCTTTTATTGAAATTTCTCCAGCTTCAATCGGCGTTGAGGCCGCCTCAGCGTAAGCCACTTTTCCCCTTGCTGCTAAATCCCCATATATAGGTGTTGGATAGTCATATGAAGGGGAGATTTGAAATATCTTCGTTATTTGTACACCGGCAGCATTTGTAACCGTGTCCGCTGTAGTTTTGGCATCTCCGACAGCTTTTACGAGAGCCTCGCGTCTATATTCATCTCTTTTAGTTGTGTCAAAGGACAACCCTTGTATGTTATTTGAACCAGCCTCGGCAGCAGAATCAATAAGAGTTCCCAAGTTGCTTAAATTATAAGTTTTTACCGTTATTACATTTGAAGCTCTATAGCCATCGAGCTCAGACTTCTTTGTTTGGTTGTTGTATTCGTATACGGGGGACAGGTTGTATCCGGTTGTGGACACTTTATCGTCTTTGCCAATTTGGGCTTTTAGGGCTTTTAGTACTTTACTTGTATTATCTGCATTTTCTTTTACGGCGGCAGATGCTGTGGGAGCTGTGGTCTCTACTGAAAAACTTATGTTTGCTACATCGGGAGTTATAAAAACCTCCCCTCTTCCAGTTACGTTGATTGTGTGCTGCTCGTATTTTCCGTCCTGAGCATTCGAGCTGGTTACAAAAAGAAATGTAGATATAAACATCAGTGCTATTACCCAAAATTTATTGTTGACCATATTTCACCTCATAGCAGAATTTATTGCTAATACTTTTATTGATATTATACCGAAGGATTTTTTGTTTGCTTTAATTAAATTTCTCCTGGAAATTTGCTCTAGCAATACGGTTTAAATATGAAGTGCTGTAAGTTCTCTAATGCTTTGATTTTGTCTAATATTGATTTTCACTCCGCTTAATGATAATTTTTTACCTCAATGATTGAAAAAAAGCTCGATTATAAGTTTAAAGACCTAGAACTCCTTAAAACTGCACTCACTCATAGTTCTTATGCTAATGAAACTTCAGTAGAAAGTAATGAGAGGCTTGAGTTTCTCGGGGACGCGGTTTTAGGTTTCATAGTAGCCCATGTTTTATATAAACGTTACCCTGACGCTTCTGAGGGGAAGCTCTCCAAGATGAGGAGTTCCATAGTCAGCAGGATGAATTTCGCCCATTTAGCGCGAGAGCTGAAAATTGATAAACAAGTACTCTTAGGAAAAGGCGAAGAGAATACCGGTGGGAGGGAAAGGGAATCTAATATATCGGGTACTTTTGAGGCGGTAATAGGCGCAATTTTTATCGACGGTGGTTATAGGAGAGTCTCTAAGATTATTACGACGTTGCTCAAGAACTGCCTAAATGGCGATGAGGAAATATTTAAAGACTATAAGACTAAGCTTCAGGAAGTAGCACAAAGGGAGTTTAAGAAAGTGCCTAAGTACAAAGTAGTTCTCGAAGAGGGCCCACCACATGATAAGAACTTTCATATTGAAGTAAGGTTGGGAAGAAAATCTTTTGGTAAGGGTGTGGGTAGAAACAAAAAACAGGCAGAACAGGAAGCCGCCAAACAAAGTCTTGAGAGTATGGAAAGATTTAAGAAATCTAAATAATGAATATTATCTATTCTTTATCTTTTTCTTGAAATCCTAATTCTTCCATTTTTTTCGAAAGTGTATTTCTATTGATTCCCAGAATCAAAGCCGCTTTTTTCTTATTTCCTTTAGTTATTTCAAGTACCAGTTCAATAAGTGGTTTTTCAACCTTCTTTATTATTGTCTCATAGACTTTCTCTGAGGATTCTTCATCTTGGTTGTCAAGTAGGAAGTTGACCTCGTCTCTTATCAAGCTGTCTAGGGATTCCTGGCTCCCTCTTGCTTTTCCCTCAAGGTGTGGGGCTGCATCAAGTAGTGTTACGCGAGTGATAACTGTATCAGATGACAGCACTAACATACGCTTTATAATATTCTCTAATTCCCTTACGTTTCCAGGCCAATTGTAGGCGGTCATCGTTTCCTTAGCTTTGTCCGAGAGCGTTCTTGTGCCAACACCAAGTTCTTTGCCATATTTGCTTAAAAAATGTTCGGCAAGTGGAATTATATCTTCAACCCTGTTTCTTAGTGGCGGTATTTTAATGGTTATTGCGTTTAATCTGTAGTAAAGATCTTCTCTGAAATTGCCGTTTTCAACCTCTTTCTCAAGGTTCTTATTAGTCGAAGCTATTATTCTTACATCTATTGGAGAAGGTTTTTCACTACCTAGGCGGTAGAGTTTCTTCTCCTCCAGTATACGAAGCAGTTTAGTTTGAAGCTCATGGGGCATGTCGCCAATTTCATCAAGATGAAGCGTGCCCCCGTCAGCCTCTTCAAAACGCCCCTGTCTAGATATGGATGCACCGGTAAAAGCGCCTTTTTGATATCCGAATAGTTCGCTTTCTAGAAGCTCTTTAGGGATGGCGGCAATATTTACAGCAACGAGTTTCTTATCTCTTCTCATGCTGTTGGTATGAATCGCTCTAGCAACCAATTCTTTCCCCGTTCCGCTTTCACCATTTACCAAAACCGTTATATCTCTTTCAGCGACGCGTCCTATCATTTTATAGATATTCAGCATTGCCTGTGATTGTCCTACTATATCTTGAAGAGTATCAATTTCAGTGTTTTCATCTAGTAACAAGCCTAATTTTTTAGAGTTCTCGTAGCTTTCTATAGCTCTTGCAACGGTAATTTTCACTTCATCAAGATCAAAGGGTTTGGCTATGTAATCATAAGCGCCTTGTTTCATAGCGTCGATTGCATTTTTAACCGTATTTTTAGCTGTGATAATTATTACAGGGGAATCAACACCTTTGGATTTGATTTCGTTTAATACATCAAATCCGGTCATATCCGGCATAGTAATATCAAGTATTATTGATGAAAAATTGCCCGATAAAGCTTTATCAATGCCCTGAGAGCCGTTTTCTCCAAACTCTACTGTGTATCCTTCTTTCTCCAGGCACTTACCAAGTACCCACCTTATACTTTCTTCATCGTCTACGACTAAGATTCTTTTTTTCATTTTGTTCCTATTCGATCGTAAATGTGGACTAGCTAATGTTAATTTATATTCACTGGGAGATATACTTTAAAAACAGTACCATTTCCTAGCTCACTCTCAACAAATACAGCTCCGCCATGTTTTGCTATGATCTGATATGCTAGAAATAAACCTAACCCGGAGCCTTCCTTTCTAGTAGTATAAAAGGGACTAAAGATTTTTTCCAGAGACTCTGTAGGAATTCCATTTCCATCATCTTTGATTTCCACAGAAATGGCTTTCTGACCTTTGAGCCTATGCTCGGTAACCCATCTTGTAGAAACTATTATATTCCCTTTGCCTTCTATTGCCTGAGAGGCGTTTTTGATCAGATTTAAAAAGACTTGCTTCAGAGAGTTTCTGTCACCTTGAATCGGAGGAAGTGTAATATCAAAGTTCTGCGAATATTGAACATTATTCTGTGAACCCGACAATGACTCAAGATATATGATTTCCATGAGAATGTCATGTATGTCTAGTGGTTCGAAAACCTCTTCGGCAAAGGGTTCTAGTTGTTTTAGTGAATCTAGTAAAGAAGTTAGTCTGTCTGCTTCCTTTGTTATTATTTGTGCGCATTTAATAATTTCTATATTCTCAGTCTCCCCCGCCAGTAATTGGGCGGCTCCTCTAATGCCGCTAAGTGGGTTTTTGAGTTCATGTGCAAGTCCAAGCATGAGGGTTTCAAATCTTGAGGCAGATAATTCCTGTGTACTCTTGCTGCTTAGAAATTTAGCGCTTGCCATATCTTTTATCTGTATAATGACGCCGTCTATCTTGCCTGTGTTTGTATATAAAGGAGATGCTACTGCTTGAATAGAAATTTTATCCCCACCTCTTAACATAGGGTTGATCTCATCTCCAAATATAGTCCTTTCTTCTTCTAGAGATCTTCTTGCAAGCTCCTCAATTTCAATAGGCATAAATAGATTAGAGCTCTTTCCTATTGTTTGTTTTCTGGAAATCTTAAAAGTAGTTTCGGCATTGTCGTTCATATCCAAAACACAGAAGCTCTTATCAAGGATGATTATACTTTCAGGGAACAAATCAAATATATCTTTATAATCAACCTTTTTTTTCAAGCTTGCAGTGTTTGTCATTAAGGACTACCTAAAGCTCTTCTATTCTGATAAAGTTGGTTTTGCCGGTAATAGCTTTGAATTTGCTGATTTCTTTAAGGGCGGATACAAGGTTTTTTTCCTTAGCTTCGTGTGTCATTATTACAATCGGCACATCGCCTCCGCCTAGGTGTCTGCTTTTCTGAATCACTGATTCAATACTTATGTTGTTTTTGCCCAAACAGCTTGTGATATTTCCTAATATTCCTGGTATATCGGCTGCTTGAAAACGTAAATAATATTTAGTTGATATTTCACTAGTTTTGATTAGCGATGAATTTCCTTTGCTCTTGTATGGATGAGGCATGGCCGGATGAGTGTTTCCTAAGCTCAAATGTTTGGCCACATGGATAACATCACTGACCACTGCGCTTGCTGTAGGCATCATTCCCGCGCCCATTCCATATAACATTGTTGGTCCAACTGCGTCACCTACAACATATATTGCATTAAAGGCGCCTGAAACATCAGCTAACTGAGTGCCTTTCTTAACAAGAGTGGGATACACACCCGCTTCTAGGCCTTGTTCTCTTGATTTGGCGATAGAGAGGAGCTTAATTTGATATCCGAGTTCGTCGGCATATGCGATATCCAGAGAAGTTATATTTCTAATACCCTCTACATGAATCTTGTCGAAATCTAAAAATGTCCCAAAAGACAGCATGATGAGAATAGAGAGTTTGTGCGCAGCATCTACTCCATCAATGTCAAATGACGGATCTGCTTCAGCATATCCCTTTTCCTGCGCTTCTTTTAGCGCATCCTCAAACTCGTATCCATGCTCTGTCATAGTTGAAAGAATGTAGTTAGAAGTTCCGTTCATGATACCGTGAATCGAGAGGATATTGTTTGCCGCGTAGCTTTCCTGAGTGGATTTTATAATCGGGATACCACCTCCAACGCTCGCTTCAAAACCAACTTCTACGCCCTTTTTAGCCGCTTCGCCGAAAATGGTTTTCCCGTGATGAGCTAGTAAAGCTTTATTTGCTGTAATAACGTGCTTACCATTTTTAATAGCCTCCAGAACGAAGTCTTTGGCTATTGTGGTTCCCCCGACAAGTTCAATTACTATGTCTATAGAGTCGTCATTTATTACATCCCAGGCATCAGACGTTAGCTTTTTTTTAGGGAGCTTAACGGGCCTTTTTCTGCCCGGGTCATTGTCAGCAATCTTCTTTAGGTTAAGTGTTAATCCGGTTCTGTTTTTAATAATCTCTTTATTTTGATTAAGTATTTTTATCACGCCGCAGCCTACAGTTCCGGCTCCGATCAGGCCTATGTTAACTACACTCATATAAATCTCCTTATTTCACAAGGTATTATCAGAAGGTTTTGAATTAGGAATTATACATTATTTTATTTGACATTGAATACAACCGGACTTAAATTAATACGCATCCGTGGGGCCGTAGCTCAGCTGGGAGAGCGCATGAATGGCATTCATGAGGTCGTCGGTTCGATCCCGATCGGCTCCACCAATGATTACAGGGACTTACAACACTCTCTCAATTCTCCAATTCAGCCAAGTCAGTGGATATGTCAGTAAATGAATCTGGATTATAAGTCGCAAGTGCCTCTACAGCGTCTTTTAATGTATCCTCAGGATGAGCATATCTCATAGTTGTTTTTAGAGTCATCAGCAAAAGCTAGGTTAACCACAACCCAGAGGAGTGCCCACAGGATAGTAAAGGTTAAGCCAAATGCTAATAGTTTTGTGTTATTCATTTAACACCTCCTTACCAATTAATATAATCACTGTCTTGACTACTAAACTTCCTGTACCTACGTGGTTGTCGCTGTATTTTGAGAACTCACTATTCTTACTCATGTGTTTGTACTGTACTGCTCCCCTTTTGTCAAGAACAAATTAAGTTGGAATTTTAAGAATGAATTGCCTACTTGCCATTCTCATGATCCACTGCTTATAGGCTTTTTATGCCTAACTTGTGTACCTATTATAGGGGGTCAGGTCAAAAAGACTAATAAGTTAGATGGACAGTATTTGACCATTTCAATGTGCAAAATGAAAAAGTAGTAAAAAAATGTTAGTTTGGTGTCTTGAACGTTATTGTTTAAACAGAGAATCTAAACACGAATAGAGGTGATATATAATGACAACTTTTGAAGAACGCTATTCAAATCTTAATCCAGAACAAAAAGATGCCGTTGATTCTATCTATGGCCCTCTATTAGTAGTAGCTGGGCCCGGAACTGGCAAAACTGAAATACTTAGTCTTAGAGTAGCCAATATTCTCAGAAAAACGGATACAGCTCCTAAAAACATACTTTGTCTGACCTTCACTACATCTGCTGCATATAATATGCGGGAAAGACTTACGAAACTTATAGGACGCGATGCTTACAAAGTAGCAATAAATACCTTTCATAGTTTTGGTGTTGATATTATCAGCACCTACCCTGAATATTTTTACAAAGGGATGACATTTAACCCTGTCGATGATGTTTCTCAGATAGAGATATTAGAGGAAATTCTTACTGAGCTACCATATGATAATGATTTGGGCAACCTACATCCTGAGGGTGGATATGTTTACTTAAAAGATATTAAGTCCGTTATTGGCGAATTAAAAAAAGCTGGTATTACACCTGATGAATTTAGAAACATCCTTGCTATAAATAAAAAATCTCTAGAATCCTTAAACCCATCGATTCACTCAATTTTTTCACAAAGAATTAGTAATAAGCTAATTGGTTCAATTGAATGTTTTATTGAAAACCTAAAGCCGGTTGATCTTGGTTATGCAATATCTTTAAATCTTCAATCAATACCCAAAATACTTAAAAGTTCATTAGAAGAAGCAATGGAAAATGTTTCTATGTTGGGTAAAAATACACCTCTCTCCGAATGGAAAAGGGATAAAACCACGAAAGATGACTCTGGAAATCAGGAACTTAAGGATACTAAGTATTTAGAGAAGCTCTTCTCCCTAGCAGATGTATATGAGAAATATCAAATGCTTATGTACGAAAGAAGATATTACGATTTTGATGACATGATCTTAAATGCGATAAGCGGAATAGAAGAAAACAACTCATTGAAGTATGAACTACAGGATAGATACGAATATATTCTTGTTGATGAGTTTCAAGACACCAACGATGCACAGATGAAACTAATAAATCAAATCACAATCTACGATGAGTCAGATCGTATCCCCAATATTATGGCAGTTGGAGATGATGATCAGGCTATATATAAATTTCAAGGTGCAGAGCTGTCTAATATTCTCAATTTCACTGATACCTACTCTGAAACAAAGATAGTAACAATTACTTCAAATTATAGGTCCACTCAGGAAATTCTTGATATAGCTAGGTATGTGATTCTCCAGGGTAAAGAGCGTCTAGAGAATAAGTATTCTCATATAGACAAAGAAATTGTATCAGCTG
>SPCL01000075.1 GCA_004525335.1 Thermodesulfobacteriales bacterium | reverse complement strand
GCATTCCACGAAAGCATTTTCCGCTGTTTTTGAAGGAGTGTGAATGGAGATTTAACAACCCAAATCCAAACACGCAATTAAATCAATTAAAACAGTGGGTTAAACAATATATGGGCTGATTATCTAGGACAGCCCCTAATTTAATATGTTGACACTGTATAATAGTACATATATATATTCTCAGCACTAGTTAACCCAACACGACAGTTAGAGCGGATAATGAATACTGAAAATCCAGTAAGAATATATTAATAAACAAAAGGAGCGTTAATATGTCAACTATAGGGAAGACGCAGATTACCATCACATTTATATGTCCCGCAGAGCACGTAGCTGAGGGAGAGAGGATTTTCGAAAGCCATGCCAAATGGATGAAAGAAACTCATCACAGATCCGGCGAATTAGAACTGCTTCGCTATCATATCATTAAAGGACCTGAGCTAGAGAACCCTCTAGATCCTACATCAGCTCCAACTGGGAACACTATGTTCGTATTGGACGAGATGTATGTGTCTCAGGCGGGTCTGGACGATCATTGGAGAAGAGCTCCTCAAGATTGGGCGGACATCGGTGCATTGGTAGAATGGTCGGGCAAGTGCAAAGTAATCACTGCTCATAATGGAGTAGCTATACAGGGACTTTGGGACTAACAACTAATGCACAGTGCGCTTTGATTCTTTGAGAACCAGAGCGCACTGCATAATTTACAGTCACTACAAAAAATGAAGTCAAGTCCGAAATCACCAAATAGGCACAAGACAAGCCCGGAAAGGTCACTAGATTAACAAAAGCGCCGAAGAGTTTTGTCAATCAAATTAATTCTTGTTATAGCTACATATACATTTTCCTTAAATTTAGACTTGTTTTGCCAAGTATTTCCATTATACTAGTAATATGGTATTAAAGACAAAGGAAAGCCCTATGAATCTTTATGCAAAGATGATGTCGGCAATGGGAACGGAGCCAAGACTCAGAATTATGCGGCTTTTATTATCGGCCCATCCTGAAGGCATGGTGGTGGGAGATATTCAATCTGAACTCGGAATACCTGGTTCCACACTTTCGCATCACCTGGAAAAATTGAAAATCGTAGATCTGGTAGAGGTAAATCGCGAACGTCAGTTCCTGCGCTATTCGGCGAATACCGAAGCCCTTAAATATTTACTTGCGTTCCTTTTTGACGAGTGCTGCTCCCGCAGCCACGCCATTAAACCTCAGTCAATAGCTAATCTTTGTAACCTGGATGTAGATTAGTTGATTAATTATGAGCGGATTCAGTTTATTGGCCTTATATATAAAAAGGAGAAAAAAAAACGATGGCAGGCAATCATCAATAAGATTAAACGAGATATCTCCTTTGACTCCAGCCAACAAAGCACAGCTACCAATGAACGGAGGATTTGCAGGTGACCAGTTGTAACAAGCGGCATTTATCTTTTCTGGACCGTTATCTCACATTGTGGATTTTTCTAGCAATGGCAGGGGGCGTAGCGATTGGAACCGTCTTTAAAGGCGCTCCGGGTTTATTAAATAATTTATCTATCGGTTCAACTAATATCCCAATTGCCATAGGTCTGATATTGATGATGTACCCGCCACTTGCACGGGTGAAATACGAGGAATTACCCCTTATATTTAAGGACTGGAAAATTCTACTGCTGTCACTGGTTCAGAACTGGGTTATCGGCCCGCTTTTAATGTTTGGCCTTGCCATTTTATTCTTGCAGGATCACCCGCAATATATGATCGGTCTGATCTTAATCGGATTAGCCCGCTGTATTGCCATGGTGATTGTCTGGAACCAGCTGGCCGAAGGCGATAATCAATATGTTGCAGCATTGGTCGCATTTAACAGTATCTTTCAGCTATTGTTTTTTGCCGTATATGCCTGGTTTTTCCTGACCATTTTGCCTCCGATTTTCGGCATTGACGGGCAAGTAGTGGATGTCAGTTTTCGAACTATTGCTGAAAGTGTATTTATATATCTCGGCATTCCCTTTCTTGCAGGTTTTCTGACGCGCAAATTCCTTATGAAACAAAAAGGGGGAAACTGGTATGAGGGAAAGTTTTTACCGAAGATTGGGCCCATTACACTCTTTGCGCTTCTGTTCACAATCGTAGCTATGTTCTCACTCAAGGGCGGTATGGTCTTGGAGTTACCATTGGACGTATTAAAGATTGCAATCCCGCTGGCCATTTATTTTGTTGTGATGTTTATCGTCAGTTTTATCATGGGGAAATTAATAGGAGCAGACTACGGTAAAACTACAGCAGCAGCTTTTACTGCGGCGAGTAATAATTTTGAACTAGCCATTGCCGTGGCGATCACAGCTTTCGGCCTTGGGTCTTCAGTAGCTTTTGCAACAGTTATAGGTCCGCTTGTGGAAGTACCGGTACTAATCTCAATGGTCAATGTGGCTTTTTGGTTCAGAAGAAGATGGTTTTATAAATCAAGCTCTCCATGGAGAAGGGCGGGTTAAGCGGTCTTACGTCCTATTCGCTACGCCTGCTATAAGCTTCGTCGGCATCCTTGTGCATAGTCAACAGTTTTGGGAGGCCTATAATAAAATCCCAAAGTGCATTCAGGCCCGCTCGTTTTAAAACTCTAAAAGTCATCGGGAGAGACGGTTTGCCCGGCTCATAATGGTCCCGCTTGTGGATTTCATTCCTACCCTGTGAAAGCACCTTTTGAACCTCGGAAGGTATGGCCCAGTCGCTTCTGAAAACAACGGTCCCTTGTGGGTTGAGAATATAAACCGCGTCCGGATAAGAGCCGTAGAGTTTATGCGCATTCCCGTCAAGCGTATCTACAATAATTGTCCTTTGCTCATTCTCTTCGCCAGGCAATCTTTTCGCGTGATCTAATTTTTCCTTAATTGATTTGAGCGGAGGGACGCTCGAGCCGGGATGGGCTTCCCTCACATATAGAACCAGGAACCGTACATCGTTAAATTCTTTAGCCAGCCGGTTCATCTTTTGGATATTCCCCACATACATCGGACACGAGAAGCTCCCGGTTTCAAGAACTAACCAAGTGCCAAAGTAATCTGAGAGCTTTACTTTCTCTCCGTCCAGTCCGAATGCATCGAAATCAATAGCTTTTTCTCCCGCCTTTGCTCCCTTAAATTCCGTAAAATTGTAGTAATCCGCTTTGAAATTGGTGTAGTTGTATTCAGCAGTATCTTGGATATCGGGCTCGTTCATCTATTTAATCCTCCGGTCCTGTATGTTTGTCTAAATATTACACCCATATATAAAAATCGGCAAAACAAACCCGGAATATGCCCGAAAACACAAAAACTCAGAGGAAAAGGCATAACGTCCGATAATGTATATTATGTCAACTAATAAATACCGCGATTATTGAACGTGAGGAATTTCAGATTCTCCCCCATTTATTTTCCTTTAATAACACATCAATAACAAAAGATTAGTTGTGTAGCAAATAATCACTCTGTATATTATATCGTGATTTTAAATACAGCATACTAATTCAGAGTGGTAAAGAGGTAATCCATGTACCAAAGAATCGATACCTACGCAGTCAACCCCAAAGCAGTCAATCTCCTGGCGTCAGCAAGCAAGCATATGTCCTCAATCGACAAAAAGCTAAAAGCGCTTGTCGAGCTTCGCATTTCTCAAATCAACGGATGCGTGTATTGCGTCGATCTTCATTCCCGAGAAGCCAGAGCCGAGGGAGAAAATCAGAAACGTCTTGACTCGCTTGCGGTATGGCACGAGTCAATCTTGTTCAACGAGGCTGAGCGCGCGGCATTTACGTGGGCGGAAGCTTTGACGAATGTGTCCGTCACACATGCGCCGGACGCTGTTTTTGAGGAGCTGAAAAAGCACTATTCAGAACAGCAGATCGTCGATCTAACGCTAATAATTTCGATAATGAACATGTGGAACCGCCTCGCTGTAGGCATGCGCCGCCTTCCCGATGAGTAAGGCACATAAAGTAGCCCCCGATAGGCTTTTGGTAACCGCTGCGCTTGAAAAAACAGTTGCGGGATTGATTGGAGCTTATTATGTATTTTAACTATATGCCTTATCGGACAATTCTCTAAATTAGCCTGAGTTAGAATCTTCTGTCAGCTTATTTGAAAATTCTTCCATAAAATCCATTTGAATTTGCTGAATTTCCAACAGTCTTGACCATTGATGTGTTATAAGCTGATCCATTTTTGCGTGTAAATGGCGTATTTCCAGTTCAGCTTTTATATTAATACGATAATCGTTCTCTGACCTTAAACGGTCTTTGGCTTCCTGTCGGTTTTGACTCATCGTCTTTAAGTATTTCTCAGTAGTTTATAGCAGAAATTCCAAAGTTAACAGTTAAATATTATCTTAGAAAGACTAGAGGTTGAAGCAAGCAATCCCATAATAACCGCGATCCGACACAAACCGCTACTGATAAAATGGGAGAGGTTCATCTCTTTGGAAATATCAGTATGAATTCTCTTTATGGGAAATAGCCTGATATATTAATAATTTAGGAGATAAGATAAGAATGATGCGAAATCAACATAAAGAAAATCACCGCACAGGACGTATAAATTGGTTACGAGCTGCTGTGTTGGGTGCGAATGATGGAATAATATCGACGGCGAGTCTTATAATGGGTGTTGCTGCTGCACAAAGTACTCCTGGTGTTATTTTGACCGCAGGAGTAGCAGGTCTAGTTGCTGGTGCAATGTCTATGGCTGCCGGTGAGTATGTTTCGGTAAGTTCTCAAGCAGATACAGAAAAGGCTGATCTATTGCGCGAGCGGAAAGAATTGGAAGAAGATAAAGAATATGAACTGGAGGAGCTTGCAAATATTTATATTGAAAGAGGGCTTGATCCAAATCTTGCGAAAGAAGTTGCGAGACAGCTGATGGACAATGACGCATTAGGCGCACATGCAAGAGAAGAGCTAGGTATTTCAAGCACCCTCAGGGCAAAACCCGTTCAGGCAGCGTTAGCTTCCGCTGGCGCTTTCTCTCTGGGAGCGGCTATGCCAATCTTAGTTATTATCATATCATCAGGGTACAGTTTAATCCCAATTGTCGCCGGGACATCTTTAGTTTCTCTGGGGGTTCTCGGAGGATTGGCTGCTTATGTTGGAGGCGCAAATGTGGCAGTAGCAACAATACGTGTGATATTCTGGGGATTGCTAGCTATGAGCTTTACCGCAGCAATAGGTTCATTGTTCTGAAAAGTCAATTCATTTTAACTACATATAGCAACTTAGGGGCTTGAAAAATTAGTGTGAATCATTATATTACTTATGATTTTTAGAATCACTTGCAGGAATTGAGGTAGAAGAATATGCCGATATACGAATACGAATGTAAAAAATGTGGAAGAATCACAGAGGAGCTGCAAAGCTTTAGCGATCCTCCTTTAAAAAGATGTAAAGAATGTAAAGGGAAACTTGAAAAGCTAATTTCACTTTCATCTTTTCAGCTCACCGGAACCGGCTGGTATGCAACTGATTACGCTAAGGGACCGGGAATTCCTCCAAAAGCTGAGGATCAGAACAACCCTGCTGTAGACAGCAATGGCTCAGGAAGCTCCAATGATGCGGCTAGCTCTAGTGATAAACCTGCTGCTACAGTCGCAGAGAGCGGCCCTTCATCACCAACTGAGAAGTTTCAGTCAATACAAAAAGAGACAAAGAAAGCAAAATCCAAGGCTAAAACTCCTTGATTGATTAGATTTCAACTCGTTACCCTACCCCTTTGATATTTAAATATTTTATTAATTGTTATGGGAGCACCCTTCATGGAACTAGGAATGAAAAATAGAGTCGCGATCGTAGCAGCATCAAGCAAAGGGCTTGGTAAGGCTACAGCTCTGGGTCTTGCAATGGAGGGAGTAAAACTAACAATCTGCTCAAGAGAAAAAGAAGCTCTTGAAAGAACGGCTGAAGAAATCAGGTCTCAAACCGGGGCCGACGTACTTGCAGTGGCATGCGACGTATCTAAAACAGATCAGATAAAGACCGTCGTTAAAGAAACTATAAATGAGTATTCAAAAGTTGATATCCTGATTAATAACGCGGGAGGACCTCCCGTGGGAGCTTTCCTTGATTTCACACTCCAGGATTGGCAAAAGGCTATTGAACTAAATCTATTTAGCGCCATCACTTTTAGCAGTGAGGTGATCCCCTATATGAAAGAGAATAAGTGGGGGCGCATAATAAACATTACATCCTATGCGGTAAAGCAGCCGGTCGAAGGTCTACTGTTATCAAACACTGTGAGGGCTGGGATTATCGGATTGGCGAAGACTTTATCAAACGAATTCGCCCCCTACAATATACTCGTAAACAACATCTGCCCGGGAAGAATATTTACGGATAGAATTACTTTTCTTGCCTATGAAAGAGCAAAGAAGGAAGGAAAGAGTTTTGATGAGGTAATTAGCGCCATGGGATCGGACGTCCCGGTGGGCAGAATCGGGAAGCCCGAAGAGCTGGCCAACTTAGCCGTCTTTCTGGCTTCAGAGAGAGCAAGTTATATTACAGGCACAACAATTCAAGTAGACGGCGGCCTTACAAAAGGACTCATGTGAGTCGGCTTTAAAAGGACATGTGAGTCCACGACTGCTCTAAATTTAGTTTATGCATATGGGAATTCTACAAAGAAGCTCCGCATCAGAGAACAACAACTCAGTGCTTTATCTAGCCCTACTCTGCTTACTCTACCTTCTTGTTACTTCTAATTATTTGCCCACTTCTTTTAATTCCAAAAATTTAGTTGATACGGATGAAACAATCTTCGTTGAGATCTCCAAAGACGGTATTGCTACAGTAGAGGGTTTTGAAAATACTCAGGTACTTAACGAGATCAAATCAAAATATGGTCTTCACCAAGATTTAAAGTCAGGCGACAAAATCACGATCAAAGAGAAGGAAACACTAGTCAGCAAATTAAGCGCTCGTAAGAGAATTTCACTTGGAATTCCGATAGGACTTAATTCAGCCTCATTTGAAGATTTAAAAGCAATTCCAGGATTAGGTGATGAATTGGCAACTCGGATTATTGGCTATAGAGCAAGTATAGGAGAATTCGAAAGTATTGATGAGCTAGATAATATAGAGGGTATAGGCAAGAAGAAATTGGCTATTATAAAAAAAGTTGGGAACCTTGATTAGCGGTTAAGTATAAAATCGATCTCAGTCTCGGAATCGTTACTATTTTGTCCTATATCGTTTGGGTAAGAATCTGAGGGTATTTCACTCTCTCTTCCATCGATCATCACGTTATTTCGTAGAGAATCAAGAACATTTTTTCTGAGTGAATCAACACTATAGGGAATATCTCCATAAGGTGTGCTAACAATCTTTAGACTCGAGGGTTTTATAAATGATCCTCCAGGATAATTTGTGAGCGCCTCCTGCATAAAATCTATCCATATCGGGAGCGCAGCTCTTGATCCTGCCTCTTTGTTTCCAAGGCTTTTATGATCGTCTCTACCCACCCAGACCGCCGTTGTTAATTTTGGGCTAAAACCCACAAACCATGCATCCGTATAATCATTTGTAGTTCCTGTCTTACCGGCTACTGGAGCTAACTCTGTAAGCTTTTGGGCCTTCGCACCTGTGCCTTCTTTTATTACAGCTTGAAGCAAATCAGCCATTATATATGCAGTCTCGGGACTAAGGGTTTGCTGAGCCATTTCAGAGGAGCTAAAATCAACCGGGCCTTCTCTAATGAGGTTTAAGAATTCATTTGGAGTTAAAAATCCATATTCGCTATCGCCAAAGAAATCATTAGTATCAATAAGAATATCTTCCTTTAGTGACTCTAAATCTGCACTCGTTTCTCTGCCCTGCTCTTTAGCAAGTTGTTTAATAATATCCAGTCTCTTTTTTCCTCTTTCAACTTTAAGATTTTCTTCCTGTGAAACAAAGGTCCCCCCGGTGTTGTCCTCAATTATTCGTCCGTTTCTATCGTAAATCCTTAGGATAAACTGAGGCTCAACTAACTTTCCTCCTGAAGCAAAAACATTATAAGCCTTGACCATCTCCATCATCTTGAGATCAGTGCCGCCCAATGCCAAGGAAGGATATGGTTTTAAGACCGAAGTAAATCCAAAATTCTTTGAGTAATCTACAACATAGGCAGGATCAATATCCAGCATCAGCCTCACGGTAGCTAAGTTCCTTGATTTAGCTAGTGCTTGTCTTAATACGATAGCCCCCTTGTATTCACCATCGTAATTCTGAGGAGCCCAGTCTTTTATTACAACCGGCATATCGTATAAGATAGAGGTCTCAGAGTAGCCCTTGTCTAAGGCTGCTGAATATACTATCGGCTTAAACGCTGAGCCTGGCTGCCTTAGTGCTTGAGTAGCTCTGTTAAACTGAGAATTTTCAAAATCATATCCACCTGCCATGGCAAGTATGTGGCCGTTAGTATCCATTGAAACAAGTGCAGCCTGGGCAACCGGGTTAATATAGAGAGAAAATTCTTTTTTATCACCTTCGCTGCTAGCAGCTTTGACGCTAATTACATCTCCAACTTTTAACTCGATAGGTGAAATGCTTACTCCTTTTAGATTTTCATTACCAAATTCGTTGATACCCTTACCAAATGGAGAACTGACGACATATTTCAAAGTTCCACTGTCTGCCCCTACCCCAATTTGAGCAGTATAAGTCTGCATGTCCTCATCATTTAATCTTTCTATCTTCCCTACTTTTGTTACCACTGCGTCATATATAATCCCCGGCTCCACACTCTGTACTTTCTGATTGTCTCTGAATTTATTTATCTGAGTTGTATTTGTTAGATTCTTTGATACAATCTTACGCTCATGCCTGGATTCAATATCCAGCACTCCTCTTTTTACAGCCCAGTTAGCTTCATTATTTAGCTCAAGATTAACTGTAGTGAAGACCTTATACCCCCCATTCAGAAAAGCTTCGGTACCGACTTTGTTTTCTAAATACTTTCTGACATGTTCTACAAAATAAGGTGCAGCCTCGTAGTTAACTCTCCTTCTGGGAACAATTTCTATTTCAAAATCTATAGCTTCCACTCTCTGATCTTCCGTTATGTAGCCGCTTTCAACCATCTTCCTGAGCACAAGCTTTTGCCTTTCCAATGCCCGCTCCAAGTGTTTGCGAGGTGAGAAGTATTCCGGTTTCTTTGGAAGACCGGCCAATAGAGCAGCCTCAGCTATATTTATGTCCTTAGCGGATTTACCAAAATAATTCTGGCTTGCCATTTCAACACCGTATGTACCGTCAGCAAGATAGATATGATTGAGATAAAGAAATAGTATTTCTTCTTTAGATAAGTTGTTTTCTATTTTATGGGCAAGAATAGCTTCTTTAATTTTTCTAGAGAGGGTTCTTTCAGGAGTTAGAATTACATTTTTTATGACCTGCTGCGTTATCGTGCTTGCCCCCCTAACCCACGTTCCTTCTTGAATGTTCTCTGTCATAGCTCCAATAATGCTTTTTAAATCTACCCCCTCATGCTCAAAGAAACGCTTATCTTCAATAGCAATAAAGGCGTTACGAATGTGAGGCGGAATATTTTCATAACGAACGATCTTACGGCGTTCAAATGCAAATTCCCCTATCATTGTACCGTCAGAAGAGTAAACCTCTGTCACCAGCTTTGGTTTATAGCCGGTTACTACAGAGAGATCGGGAAGGTCACAGATTCATTTACTGACATATCCACTGACTTGGCTGAATTGGAGAATTGAGAGAGTGTTGTAAGTCCCTGTAATCATTGGTGGAGCCGATCGGGATCGAACCGACGACCTCATGAATGCCATTC
>SPCL01000105.1 GCA_004525335.1 Thermodesulfobacteriales bacterium | reverse complement strand
TTTCAAAACTAATTAGACAATATTAAACTCGTAAAAGATAAGTTTCCACAAACTCACGTAAAAGCATTTACAGCTGTAGAGATCGACTGGTTTACTGAGCTCACAGGCAAAGACATTGAATGGGTTCTGCAAACTCTTAGAGAAAACGGCGTTGATGCATTGACCGGAGGAGGGGCTGAGATTCTTCACCCCGATATCCGTAAGAAAATTTGCGCTCCTAAAACAATAGCTACAAGATGGGAAGAAATTCATAAAATTGCTCATAGAATTGGTATCCCAACCAATGCGACCATTCTTTATGGACACATTGAAGAGCCGTTTCATATAGTCGATCATCTTGAAAGGTTAAGAACTGTTGAAGATGAATCACCGGGATTTTTTGCTTTTATTCCGGTACTGTTTCAGCCTGAAAATACGAGTATGAAAAAGGAAGTGAAATTCTTTGCGGGTTCATACGATCTTAAAGTGCATGCGCTCTCAAGACTCTATCTTGACAACTTCCCTCACATCAAATCCTACTGGATTACATTAGGCGAGAAGATGGCTCAGGTTGCGCTTCATTACGGTTGCAGCGATGCGGACGGTACAATCATGCGTGAGAAGATTATTCACGACGCAGGCGCCCCTTCAGAGCTTGGACACACACGCGACTTCATGGTGAACATGATTAAAAACGCAGGCTTCATTCCAGTAGAAAGAGACGCCCTATATAACGAAATTCAAGTTTTTAATTAGAGTATGTAAGAACTTTTATGGTTTATTCCCCCCTTTGCAAAAGGGGATCAAGGGGGAGCTAAATCCGTTTATCCTGAGTGCTTCGATAAGCTCAGGTCTTAAGCTTGTACCCTGTCTTAAAAATCCACCAGACTGTTGCAATACAAAGAACCAGAAATAGCACTGTCATCCCGAAGCTTACTACTACGTTAACATCAGAGACGCCGTAGAAGCTCCATCTGAAACAGCTTACCAAATAGACCACCGGATTAAACAGCGTGATCTTCTGCCATATTGGAGGGAGCATTTTTATCGAATAGAAAGTGCCGCCGAGAAAGGTAAGCGGGGTTACAATCATAAGAGGTATGATTTGTAGTTTCTCGAAACCGTCCGCCCAAATTCCTATTATAAATCCAAACAAACTGAACGTTACAGCAGTAAGTACAAGAAATCCGATCATCCAAAGGGGATGCTCTATGTCGTATGGAACGAATAACCTTGCTGTAACTAGTATCAAAATTCCGAGAATTACTGATTTAGTAGCCGCCGCGCCTACATATCCGATTAATATCTCGATATACGACACGGGAGCCGAGAGGATTTCAAATATAGTTCCTGAGAACTTTGGCAAGTATATTCCAAATGATGCGTTCGAAATACTCTCGGTCATAAGTGAGAGCATAATCAAACCCGGGATGATAAATGCCCCGTAATTAATCCCTTCTATTTCTCCCATGCGTGATCCAATAGCTGCGCCGAAGACTACAAAATAAAGTGATGTGGAGATTATTGGGGATGCGATGCTTTGCATCAAAGTTCGCCATGTGCGAGCCATTTCAAATTTATAAATTGCTTTTATCGCGTATATGTTCATTTCTTTTTGGTCACCAGACTGACGAATATTTCTTCCAATGTGCTTTCTCTCGTATGCAGGTCTTTAAAGTCTATTCCGTGCTCGGTAAGGCTTCTAAGCAGTACCGTAATTCCCGTCTGCTCGCCGCGTGTGTCGTATGTGTAGAGCAGCTCGTTTCCGTCTGATGATAGCTCAAGTGAATGTTCTGAAAGCGTCTCAGGAATTGATTCTAATGAATCAAGTAGCTCTAATCTTATTTGCTTTTTGCCAAGTTTCTGCATTAATTGAGCTTTATCCTCAACCAGGATTATCTCACCGTTATTAATTACACCCACACGGTCTGCCATCTCCTCAGCCTCTTCAATATAATGAGTCGTAAGGATAATGGTCACTCCGTTTTCTCTAAGCTTTCTAACCATCTCCCACATATCGCGCCTCAGCTCCACATCCACTCCGGCGGAGGGTTCATCGAGAAAGAGTATCTTGGGTTCATGCGAGAGCGCTTTAGCTATTAATACACGGCGTTTCATGCCACCTGATAACGTGATTATTTTAGAGTCCTTTTTATCCCATAGCGAAAGGTTGCGCAGCACTTTCTCTATATACTCCGGGTCAGGGGGTTTTCCGAATAAGCCGCGGCTGAAATTCATTGTTGCCCGCACGGTTTCGAAAACATCGGTGGTCAATTCCTGTGGGACCAGACCTATCTTGGTTCTTGCCGCCCGATAGTCTGAAAGGATATCATGACCGTCAGCGAGTACTGTCCCTTCGCCTGGATTAACTATTCCACAGATAATGTTTATCAGAGTTGTTTTTCCTGCGCCGTTTGGACCCAAGAGCGCAAAAATCTCGCCCTCATGGATATCAAGGTTTATATTGTTTAAAGCCTTAAGTCCGGAGGCGTAAGTCTTACTTAGATTCTGTACTGAAATTATTGATTGCACATAATCCCCTTTCTTGAGAAAATTTTATAGTATATCTGATAATCTGGATTTCACTTATTAGATTCAATTTCTCAGGAGATTGCTTCTAATTATTTATAGAAAGTGTTAACTCCGTATGTGCAACTGATTGACTGAGAAAATATCATTGACTCCCAATATTTAATACTTATACTCATAGATAGGAGGAAATTAATATGACAAACTTAATGAAAGCACTAATATTAAATGCGGTTCTAATAGTAATTTTGGTAGGCGGATTTGTATATGTAAATAATGTACAGGCGGAGCCTACTCAAGCAGAGCTAGTTACGTTTTTAGATGTAGATTTCAATGCTTTCCCGGATTCCGGGATAGGTATAGAGGTAGCTCAAAATACTTGCGGTAGTGAAACGTGTACAGATAATCAGTGCTGCTGCCTAAATATTGATAATGGTAACCAGTGCTGCAGAGACAAAGTTGATGATAACTGCGTCGAATCCTGTAAAAAAAGTAAGCCGTGTTAGTGACTTATGATAACTAGTTCGACTGAGTTAATTTTCCATTAATTCCATCTGAAAACTGGGTTAATTTTCCATTATTCGCAAATTGCCTCTTGAATTGAGGTAGTTTGTGCTTATCCTATCACTGCGTTAGAAAAAGATGGGTTTTAAAACACAAAAGGGGAGAAGTTAAAAACTATGCTTAATACAGAAAATTTACAAAATCATAAGGCTAGAAACTCACGCCACATATATATCGGAGAGCTTAAGAGAACCACCCTTAACAAACCGATGGAAGATCTTGATGATAGAGAGAAGAAGGACTATACATCTCTTCAAGAGCAAATGTTCTGGGGTAAGGAAAATGGGTTCAATCTCGTTCTCACAAAAGATATAGGAAAAGTTGACTGCTGGATGATCAGAGATACTGATATGGACAAGCTCAACCCCATCTTCAAACAAACAATCCTAGAAGTACTTTAAGTACCACTTAAAATCAAGATAAAAAGTTCATAAAAGTAATCCGGATTCATTAGATATTGCTTCATTTTGTGAAATCAATCTATTGAGTCCTGTTTTCTTTCAATTTAAGCATTATTTCGCAGGAGCCCGTTTAACGCCCTATTTTAAAACTCGAGATATGTTAATGTTGTATTGTTATGTTAATGTTATATGGTTTTTCTATAAAGGTCAGGGAGCTTAGTTATGAGTGAATATGAAGAAATTGTTGAAAGACTAAACTTAAAAAAGCAAGAGCTGGAAGAGCGTCTCAATAGAGTAGAGGACTCACTTAGAAAAACTCATGCTAAAGATTGGAGCGAACAGGCGCAAGAGCGTGAGAACGACGAGGTTGTTGAACAACTCGAAGAGAGCACTCGCCTAGAATTAAATCAGATATACGAAGCGCTATCCCGCGCTGAAAAGAACAAATACGGCATTTGTGAGGTATGTGACGGCCCTATAAGAGCAGGACGTCTGGAAGCCCTGCCATATACTAACCGCTGCTTTAACTGCGCAAGTGAGCTGGAATAATCTCTATTATTTCATACTCGAATCAATCACAATTCAGATCACCCCCCCCCTATAGAACGCCTCTTTTTCTTAGTATAGAATTCTAATATAGTATTGATTATATTAGGAAAGACATATTAACTTTGTGAGGATTGAAATAGTGGCGGTTACAGATACTCAAATAGAATATCTTGAAGACATGGCGACTCACATACGTGAGGACATTATTATTATGCTTGAAAAGGCAGGGTCCGGTCATTCTGCAGGCTCGCTTGGCACAGCTGATATTTTCTCAACCCTATATTTTCACATAATGAAGCATGACCCTAAAAATCCTGATTGGGAAGATAGGGATAGATTTGTATTAAGTAACGCGCATATTTGCCCCGTTCTTTATGCAACTCTTGCTGAGGCTGGCTACTATCCTAAAAAAGAAATAACTACACTTAGAAAACTTGGATCCAGATTACAAGGCCATCCACACAAAGGTGCGCTACCTGGACTAGAAGCATCAGGCGGCCCACTTGCTCAGGGTTTGTCGATTGCGGCTGGAATGGCTATGGCTGCAAAGATGGATGATAAGAGGTCTAAAGTCTTCTGCATGGTCGGGGACGGAGAAATGAACGAGGGGCAGATTTGGGAAGCTCTGATGTTTATAGGCAAAAACCGTCTTCATAATTTCACCCTTATTGTAGATAGAAATAATATACAGATTGATGGATTCACTGAGGACGTAATGCCTCTTGAGCCTCTAAAAGACAAATTAACATCATTTGGTTTTCATGTAATTGAAGTGGATGGTCATAATATCAGAAGGTTGATAGAAGCTTTTGAAGAGACGATATTTGAGAAGCCTAAGGTGCTCTTGGCGCATACCATACCGGGTAAAGGGGTAGACTTTATGGAATTTAAACCGGAATGGCACGGAAAGCCGCCTAATAAAGAAGAAGCTGAGAAAGCTCTTTCCGAGCTTGAGCAATTAAGATCCTTAGGCGGAAAGATAACCTGCGAACATGAGTAATAATCTAAACAAAAAATTTCATTTGGCTGAAAATATTTTTGACAGCCCGGATCAGGTACCTGCTAGAAACGGTTATGGCGAAGGAGTTGTTGAAGCAGGCGAGGCGGATAAAAATGTTGTCGTATTGTGTTGTGATCTTACAGAATCAACACGTAACGCAAAGTTTAAAGAAACATTCCCAAACAGATTTGTTGAAGTAGGTATCGCCGAGCAGAATATGGCGGGACTTGCAGCGGGTATGGCTTTCTCAGGCAAAATTCCATATATGTCCTCCTACGCGACATTTAATCCCGGAAGGAACTGGGATCAGATTCGAGTCAGCATCTGTTACAGCATGGCCAATGTTAAAATTATGGGTGCTCATGCCGGCATATCAGTAGGACCTGACGGCGCTACGCATCAGGCAATGGAAGATATTGCCATCACCAGGTGCCTCCCAAATCTAACCGTCATTGTTCCCTGTGATTACTGGGAGACTAAAAAAGCAGCTATTGAAATCGCCCGTATTGAAAGACCCGTATATATGCGCTTTGGAAGGGGAAAAATTCCGGTAATTACCACAGATAATACTCCATTTCAAATAGGCAGAGCTGATACATATAGAGAAGGAAATGATGTAACTGTTATTGCATGCGGGTCTTTGGTCTACGAAGCATTAATTGCGGCAGAGAAGCTTAGTGGTGATGGAATAAGTGTGAGAGTTATCAATTGCCATACCGTAAAGCCAATTGACGAGAAGGCTATTATTAAAGCTGCCAAAGAAACGGGGGCAATAGTTTCTGCGGAGGAGCATCAAGTTCACGGCGGTTTAGGTAGCGCAGTGGCTGAGGTTGTTGCAGCAAATTCTCCTGTGCCCATGGAATATGTGGCTCTGATGGACCGCTTCGGAGAATCAGGGGAACCCAATGAGTTGATGAAGAAGTTCGGTCTCGATTCAAAAGGTATTATTAAAGCAGTAAAAAAAGTGCTTAAGCGGAAATAGTACTTTTCTTCTAATTCTATATTCCTAAAATATAAAACTATTATTAAGGCTTAATTTCGTACCAGATACTTTTTATATATCCAGCTTTATCTGTCTCAGCAATCTGCTTTGCTATCTCAGGTGTGCCGTTATCACATTTCCATTCATAAACTGTGGTACGTCCACTGGCATACATAGGAATAAATTCTGCATCCGGGTTCTCACCGCAGTAGTTAAGCATTCCCTGGTTAGGTTCTTTACTAAAATCTCCTCTTTCCTGGCATGGTAGATTGGCCCCAACATTACAAGCGTAAACATTTCCATCCATACAGCGCCATGATGTTCCATCGTTAAACATATCCTCAGGCATAGTTTCGGATACACCCATATCTTTTCTTAGCTTTTCAGCAATCGTATCAGGAACTTTAGGACCAGTATATTCTGATCCTGGTATATTTATATTTCCAACTGCTTTGCAATAATCAAAGGGACTCTCATATGTCGTCTGATTCGCATCCGATTTAGATTCTTCATTTTGGTTGCATGATATAAAAAGTAACCCACTTATTAACATCGGTACTAGCCATAGAGTTTTAGAGTTCATATTTGATCCCTCCTTAAAGATCATTAGTAATTACATTATATAGAATGTCTGAGCTTTTCCCAATATGAGGCATGAATTTTGCTCAGTCCAATTATTAATGTATGATTTTGCCTCAAGAACTTACTCATAGGTCAAACTTTGAAAAGAAATATACCTCTAAGCTGGTCTTATAAAGAAATAGAATCCCCTAAATTTCATTCTGTAAATCTGCCCCTGTCGGGACTCCCTTGGATTTATTCTGCTGAGGTACCAATTAATTGCAAGATCGAAGAATTATCTGACCAACTCGAAGCGCAATTCACCAGAGGTTTTTTGTTGCGGGGATGCAATGCTGAAATAGCTTCTTATCTCAGGAAAAAAGATTATGAAGTAATTAGAACAGGGGCAGAAGGGATACTTGATTTAAATAATACGGATAAAGTTACAAAATCAGTCCGTGATCTTGTAGCCAGGGGGAGTAGATACGGTAAAGTTAAAGAGATTCCGTTAACTGAGATAAATTGTCAAAGAGTCTCGCGTTTTATTGAGCAAACACCATATGGT
>SPCL01000265.1 GCA_004525335.1 Thermodesulfobacteriales bacterium | reverse complement strand
TCTGATATCCCGTGGAGTGACTTTGCATCAGAATACTGGAAAATTGAAGGGGCTGATATTTCAGAGCAGTTAAAAGAAGATATCTTCTGGAATAACGCAGAAAAGCTTTACGGAAAACACTGGTAAATAAACGCCGGAATTAGTTTTTATCAAAAGCAAACTATTAGAAAAGGGCCACATAAGAATATCCTATGTAGCCCTTTTTTATAGATTCCATAATAACACGCAATCTAGTCTATAAATCAACAAAATGAATTCAGTTTGTTGTCAAATTATCTGATAACTTAGATATATAATATGCGTTCAGATACATTATATTCGTTTGTAAGCAACTTTTAGTGAGTCAAATAAAATTACGAATCCAAATCGTATTTTCTTAATCTAATTAAGAAAAATGCAAAGCTTAAATCTGTTATAGACCAACAAAAATAGAACACTAAGAAGGGGACAGGTAATGAGATCATTAATTATAGTTTTATTAATAGCAATTTTTGCTGTATTTACAATGTTTGTAGTTGACGGAAGTTCAGAATATCAGAATTCCGCCCAAGAACAGATAAGCGGAAAGCTCATCATAACCGGCTCAAGCACTATCGCCCCTCTAGTTTCTGAGATAGCAAAGCGTTTTGAGGCCCAACATTCCGACGTTCGTATTGACGTCCAAATGGGTGGATCTTCCCGTGGTGTAGCCGATGTTAGACAAGGAATATCCAATATAGGAATGGTTTCCAGAAATTTAAAAGAAAGTGAACAGGATATCCTGGCCTTTCCGATAGCATTAGACGGTATTACCATGATTGTTCATAAGTCTAATCCAATAGAGGAATTAACAAATGAGCAAATAGCAGGAATTTACACTGGTGAGATTACAAACTGGAAGCAAGTGGGAGGCAAGGATGCCCGGATCACGGTAGTTAGTAAAGCTGAAGGACGCGGGACTCTAGACCTTTTCCTTAATCATTTCCAGCTTAAGAACTCCGCTATAAAACCACAAGTAATTATTGGCGACAACGAACAAGCGATTAAAACAGTTTCAGGAAACAAGAATTCTATAGCTTTTGTGTCCGTAGGTACAGCTGAATATGATTCCAGTATCGGTATTCCGATAAAGCTTCTTCCTTTAAATGGTGTAGCAGCATCGACTGAGAATATACAAAACGGCACTTTCCCAATGAGCCGCAAATTGCATTTGATTACAAACTCTCCACCAGAGGGGCTGGTAAAAGCATTTATAGAATATGCAAACTCTAATGAAGTAGTTGATATTATTGAGGAACAGTATTTTGTCACAAAATCGAAATGATAAACTCTTAATATGGACACTCAGGACATGCGCAATTATTGGTCCTTCCGGATGCGGTAAGTCGAGCTTTCTTTTAAGCTTGAACCGTCTATCGGAGATGGTCCCGGGCTGCAGTATCACAGGTAGTATCAAAATTGGGGAAATTGATGTCTTTGATCCTAACATAGATATCCCTTCACTCAGACTTGCTGTGGGTATGATATTTCAAAAACCTAACCCCTTTCCCCTATCTATATGGGACAATATCGCATTGCCATTAAAAGAGCACGGTCTAGTGAATAAAAATGATCTCAATTATGCAGTTGAAAAAGTCTTGAATGAAGTGGGATTATGGAATGAAGTTAAGGATAGATTAAAGACCTCAGCACTTACACTATCAGGTGGTCAGCAACAGCGTCTTTGTATTGCAAGAACCCTGGCACTCAAACCGCAAGTCCTTTTGTTAGATGAGCCCTGCAGCTCACTTGATCCGTTATCCAGCTCAGTCGTTGAAGATTTGATATTAAACTTGAGGGGAAAATATACAATCCTTATTGTAACGCATAACCTTTCACAAGCACGAAGAATCGCCGATTACATTGCCTTTTTTTGGGTACAGGATGATGCCGGAAAATTGATAGAGTACGGCCCCACAGAACAAGTTTTCACTAAACCGGAGAATGATTTAACCAAAGCGTATATTAACGGTGTAAGGGGCTGAGATAGAATATCTGAAGAATCACTAAGGAACCGTTTAATCTAGAACGAAAGTACAGTAATGGGGTCCCTGGCTGGACCAGGTTGGAACCTCTTTGATGTCTGCTAGAGAGGTCAGTTCCCCCTAAAAATATCCAATTTAGACACCTATTTAATAGGTTTTATCCTGCCTTTTGGCCATCAACCTTGGTTTAAGTTGGAATTATCAAGTAGGTAACGCTTCCTGGCCATTCTGATGACCTCCCGCATATAGGGATTTTCTATCAAAATTCTAACTCAACTTATTATCCCGTATTATAGGGGGTCAGGCCCGGAAAACCCACGGATAACGCCTATATAGAATCATTCAACGGAAGCTTTAGGGATGAATGT
>SPCL01000076.1 GCA_004525335.1 Thermodesulfobacteriales bacterium | reverse complement strand
GGCTCTATCTACAGACCACTTGCCCCCGCCTTTGATTAGAACAACCAAGCTTAAGCCTAGAGCAAGCAGGTGATATTCAAACCCTTCTCCCGCCTGGTTTCCAAACCAGTTCATAAAAAAGCCGTTTTGTAGATGAACCATAAAGATTGCTCCCAGCATTATTAATGTTAGACCAAATGCAGCCAATCTGCTTAAGAAGCCCAATATAAGTCCAACTGCGCCGAAGGATTCAGCAATGATTATCAATATGGCAACTGCGGAAGGAAGTCCGCTGCCTACAAAAAAATCCACTGTCCCAGAAAAGCCGGCTCCACCAAACAAACCCAATAGTTTCTGTAGTCCGTGTGGCAAAATAACAATGCCTAGAGTAATTCTGGCTATAAATAAACCGAAATCATCATTAGTATGAAGTAAATATCCCATAGCAAATTTCCCCTTTTAAAATTTAAGTAACTATTCCATTCTATCTCAAAGTTAGCTATATAATCAAGGCTCTTTAGTTCTGTCTAGAAAAATTTGCTCCCAAGATGATTTTTAACTGACATATCTATATGCAATATATTTAATATGCTTAAGGTTCTTTTTGCGAAAAGTTTTATTTATATTTTGAATCTAGTGTGGAGAGTGCTTGTTCTTCAATCCTTATTCTTCTTCTAAGCACAATCAAATTCAATATGGTGAATATCACAGAGGTTAAGTAGCAAGAAAACATTAAGGGTATAACGGCAATTTCAGCTATAACAGCTAGATAATTTGGGTGTCTTACATATTTATACGGACCTCTACTAATTGGACTTGTATTTGGAGTTATCAAGATTTTAGTATTCCAGAAATATCCTAAGGTACTGATTGCCCAATATCTTAGAGCCTGAGCTAATAAAAATAATATTAGAAGTACAATCCAATAGTGGCTTAGAGACTTACCAAAAAATACGTATTCTGAAATTAGTGAGATGAAAAATGCTATGTGCATTAAAACTATTACTTTGTATCCCTTTTCGTCATACTCGCGGGCACCATTAGCTCTGGCAATTCTCTCATTTCTTCTTGCAATAAGAAGCTCTAAGAGACGTTGAATCGCTAATACAGCTATAATAATCCAAAATAGGTTCATACAATCTCAAATAAGATAATTTCGGAGCTAAATCCAGGACCTAGCGCCGAGATGATGCCATATTCACCTTGGTTAAAATCTTTTTCATCCATTATTTCTTTAAGTACGTAAAGCACTGTAGGAGAAGACATGTTTCCATGTTCTTTTAGTACTTTTCTGGAATGTTTAAATGTACCTTCGGCAAGTCCCAGGGATCCTTCGTATTCCAGAAGGACTTTTGCACCTCCCGGATGAACTGCGAATTGTTTCAAATCGGATATAGTTACATTATTAGTACTAAGCAATTCTTCAATGTTGGACTTAACTTCCTTTCTGACAATAGTGGGAATATCCTTGCTGAAGATAGCTTTAAAGCCGTCATCCACTACCTCCCAGCCCATAACTCCCAGAGAATCATAGTATGTAGTTGATAGAGAGCTTATCAGTCTTATTTGAGATGATTGAGATAGCCTATGTTCCTTGCCTGAAACAAGTGATGCTGCTGCGCCGTCTGAAAACAGAGCCAGAGAAACTATGTTGCTTTTAGAATAATCTTCTCTATGAAAAGCGAGGCTGCATATTTCAACTGCAACAACCAAGACTGCACTCTCAGGGAATGCCTTGGTATATTCCATTGCCCGAGTTAGTCCGACAGCTCCACCTACACATCCTAGGCCCCATATAGGTGTCCTCTTTATGTGAGGATCAAGCTTAAGCTCGTTTATCATATGTGCGTCCACTGAAGGTGTCGCAATACCGGTGCTTGTAACAAAAATAATATGGTCAATTTCATTTAAATCGGCATCTGTTTTCTTCAAACAGTCTTTTATAGCTGATATTGATAGCAAAAGAGCATTCTTTAGAAATGACTCCGATCTTTGTACAAAGTTTTTTGGAGTATCAAACCACTCTCTAGAATGAACAAAATGTCTTGTTTCTATTAAAGAATTATCAAATACACCAAGCATTCGATTAATATAGTGTTTGTTATCAGTGAAAAGTTCATTCGCAAACTCCCTCACTTCACTTTGGTCGAAAGTATATGGAATAGCTGCTGTACCTACAGAGATTACTCGAGACATTA
Organism: Thermodesulfobacteriales bacterium; assembly: GCA_004525335.1. Classification (GTDB taxonomy): domain Bacteria; phylum Desulfobacterota_D; class UBA1144; order Nemesobacterales; family UBA2774; genus CR02bin9. Next base: position 7,552 of record SPCL01000076.1, on the reverse strand, counting down.
TTCCCCAGGGTAAAAGTTAATTTAATATAGTTAGTTTATAAGTGTAGCTGAGTGTGTTGGAAATACTCTAAAAAAAATAAAAAGCCGCATTAACTGAACTCGCTACAAGCGGCTTTTTGTTTTTAACTGGAATTTATTAATATTAAGGTGCTGTACTGCGATCGATATTAAGTGCAATAAAAGCTCTAAATACTATTGAGACCTTAAAGCACTTTTTTCATTCATCACTAAAGAATCAAGAAAATGTTTCATACCATCGATCTCACCACTGTTAAGAGAGTAAAGGCGGTTCTGTCGAACCTTACGCTCCTTAACAATGTCAGCCTCTTTTAATATCTTAAGGTGATTAGAAATAGCTGGTTTGGATATTTCGAACTTGCTGGCGATATCACCGGCAGCAGTTTCACCTTGGCTTAAGTATTCCAGAATCTTTCTTCTGGTATCATCTGCAATGGCTTTATATGGGCAACCCATTGTTAATTCCCTCCTATCTCAAAAGATTTTTTCTTCAATATTTAGTTTAACCAATTCCACATAGAACTTCTAGTACTTTTTATTCAATTTCAGTTTTTTAAATAATTTGTTTTATAGATATGAATCACAGCTTATTATATATAATAATGATTATGTAATATAACCCAAAATATTTTTACTCTGCATCATTTATTTCCGTTATATTTCACAAAGGGTATCCTAAATCTAATGCTTTTAAAAACTAAAAACAACATGAGCGGAGGTACAATCAATTGGAATTTATACTAAGTACTGAATCGGTTTTAAAGATAAAGGCTGATATTTTAGTCTTGGGGATTTTCAAGGGACAGAAATATTCCGGTGTTATTAAGAGTGTCAACGATACTCTTAAGGGTGCTCTTAAAGATCTTTCAGAAGAAGAAGATTTTGAGGGTGATCTGGGAAAGTCTCTGATGCTCAGCAGCACTCTTGGAAAGATAGCATCAAAAAGAGTTTTGTTGGTAGGATTGGGTGAGAAGGCGGAGTTCACACAAAACACACTTAGAAAAGTCGGCATTTTGGTTATTAAGAAAATCAAAAACATTTCTTCCTCTGCAGTTTTTAGTTCCGAGGTTTCAAGTAGTCCGGGTGATGTTTTAGCCGTTTCCGAAGGTGTTTTATTGGGTAGTTATGAATTTAATAAGTATAAAACAAATAACACCAGCGAAAATAAAATAGAAAAAATAATCTTCTCCTCAAATAAAATTAAAGCAGCTACTTTCACACAGGAGATCGAATTTGCCAGGCTCATTGCCGATTCCACTAACCTCGCGCGTGATTTAGTAAATGAACCCCCTATGTACCTAACTCCTAGTAAGCTTGCAGAGGTCGCTTCTCAAGTTGCAAAAGATGGTGGTTTGAAATGCGAAATTTTTGATTATGCTGAAATTGAAAAGAGAGGAATGAATGGACTTATGGCAGTATCAAGCGGTAGTGAGGAGCCCCCGAGGTTTATACACCTTACCTATGAACCAGCAAAAAAGACAAGAAAAACTATAGCAGTTGTGGGTAAAGGAATTACTTTTGATTCAGGGGGCCTGTGCTTAAAGCCGCCTGACAGCATGCGCACGATGAAAATGGACATGGGAGGCTCAGCAGTGGTTCTAGGAGTGATGAAAGCCATAGCTGTACTAAAACCCCAAGTGCGAGTCCACGGATTAATTGCTTCATGCGAGAATATGACAGGCGGTAAAGCGTATAAGCCTGATGATGTGATAAATGCCTATAATGGGAAAACAATCGAGGTTATAAATACCGATGCTGAAGGACGTGTAGTTCTCTCTGACGCTCTCTCATATGCAGTAGAGCTCAAAGTGGATGAGATTGTAGACCTTGCAACCCTTACAGGAGCTTGCATGGTAGGGCTTGGCAGCTACACCGCCGGCGTGATGGGCAATGATCAAAAACTGATAGATAAAATAAGAAATGCTTCCGACTCTGTGGGTGAGAAGACTTGGCAACTACCTATGGATGATGAGCTTAGGGCTGAGATAAAGAGCAGTGTTGCCGACATAAAAAATGCTGGCAGCAAGATGGGGGGAGCAATTACTGCAGCCATGTTTTTGGAGAATTTTGTTGGCGATGTTCCCTGGGCCCATATCGATATTGCAGGACCTGCCTTTATGGAAAAAGAAAGCTTATGGAATCCTATAGGCGGCACCGGTTTTGGTGTAAGAACGATAATAAAGTATCTATCAGGAAAATAGGAAGTTCTTAAGATTATAGTGAGGATTTTTGTTAATGGATTTTATTGATAATTTATTTGGTGCTTTTGAGAAAGCTAATTTCGTAGAGATTCCTTTAAGCGGAGAGATTTCCGAAGAGGAAGAGAAATCTTTACTACCTACAATAGGGGCTAAGAAGAAACTCACTCTTTGGGATATCGAAAAGATCTTAAGCGGTATTGAAAGAAGCCCTAAAGTGAAGGGGGCGGTACTTAAAATCCGTGATCTTCGAATAGGTTTTGCTCGAGCAAATTTAATTAGAGCTAGACTCTCTGAGCTTAGAGCAAAAGGGAAGAAGATACTGGTTTATTTGGAAAGCGGGGGAAATATTGAATACCTAATTGCCTCTGCTGGAGATGCGATTTATACACCTCCCTGGACTACTATAAATCTACTTGGGCTTAAAGCTGAAATTACTTTTTATAAGGACATTCTGGATAAAATTGGCGTTCTGGCTCATATGAAGGGCTTTGGAGAGTTTAAAAGCGCATCTGAGACCTTTACACGGAGTTCCATGTCCAAACCCCATAAAGAGATGATTAACTCTATAATCGGTGATCTTGAAGAGCAGCTTGAGCAATTCATTTCAGAGGGAAGGGGGATTAGCTCTGAGAATGTAAAGAATCTGATTGATGACGGGCCGTATTTGCCGGAAAAAGCTAAGGAAGCTTCTCTTATTGACGGCGTCCTCTATGAAACTGATATAGAGGAAGAGGCCTCAAGGTTGGCAGGCATAAAATTAAATCTAATTGCAGGCGGAAATTTTCTTAGAAGGCTAAATATTAAAGATAAACTGCGCTCAGTCGTCGCTAAAGTGAGTAGCAACTATCCTCATGTTGCTATAATTGCTGATTCCGGAATGATTACTTTGGGCAATAGCAGGGGAGGTGGTCCTGTTAAGAGCATGGGGTCTGAATCTTTAATTAAACTCCTTGATCATGTCTCCTCAAACAGAAATATAAAAGGAATTATCTTAAGAGTATTAAGTCCGGGCGGCTCAGCTCTTGCCTCTGATTTGATCTGCAAAAAAATAGAAGACATATCCCAAAAAATCCCGGTAGTCATTTCCATGTCGGATGTTGCTGCATCAGGAGGATATTTAATATCCTTGGGAGCACATAAGATTGTGGCCGATTCAATGACAATAACCGGCTCTATTGGAGTCGTGTCAGGCAAATTTGATCTAAGCGGTTTGTATAAAAAGTTGGGGATTTCTAAAGAATATGTGCTTAAAGCTAAAAATGCACTGATGTATTCACCTGCTAAGGGATTCTCAAAAGATGAAGAGAAGAAGCTTCTTGAGATAATGGGATTTTATTACGAGCAGTTTGTTGGAAAAGTCGCCGTTTCAAGAAAGATGGAATTCAAAAAAGCAGAAAAAGTTTCAAGAGGCCGCGTTTGGACCGGAAAGCAGGCCAAAGATCTTGGGCTAATAGATGAGACGGGCGGGATAAACACTGCAGTTCAAATTGCCAAAGAGCAAGCTGGAATAACCGAGGATAGGATTTGTGTTGTTAAATATTATTCAGAACCCAGAGGCTTTCAGTTTTCATCTATCTTTAGGAGCTCTTCTCTAATTAATCAATTTTCAGATATTGTCGATAACTTCTATTCCCTTGATCGAGAAAAGGTTTTAACCATTATGCCTTTTGATATTAATCTCAAATGAGCTCAGTATAGCTTAAACTGTTTGTCCAAAATAAGGTGGCTCAGATATCCTATAACAACAGGAGTGTAGTACTCAAGACCTCCAATCCCAAGCTCAGGCTTAATTAGAGGAAGAATTATAAGAGGTGAGGGCACTATAAACGCCGCTGTGATTGAATGCGTCCAGCCTCTGTGTTTGCCTATAATTGGCAGCAGGGCAAAGAACCCTAGGAGCGCTGCTTCTTTATAGCGCCCCGAAAGAAGGAAAATCCCGTCTAATACTATAAAAAATCCATAGAACAACTTTTGTGCATGACTATTTGTATCAATATCAGGCCAGATTGATCCCAAAATACAAAGACCAAACCATATTAGAACTTCATAAGTAGGTTTAAATGAGAAAAAAACAACCAGAATCAGAATATATATTATGAAAGCAAAGGCGCCGCCGGCTATGTGCCCTTTATAAAGACTCATTCTTTACTTTAAGCGGGGGGGTGGTAAAAAACATTTCTAGCCAGTTCATGAATTGAGGGTCTCGGCCTTGAACAATATCAAAGAACCTTGATTGAAATTTCTTGGTTATCGGCCCCGGTTTACCCTCACCGATTGTCCTCTTATCAACTTCTCTGATAGGAGTGATTTCAGCAGCAGTACCGGTGAAGAAGGCCTCATCAGCGATGTATAGTTCGTCTCTGGTAAACCTCTCACTAGTAAATTCTATACCTTCATCTTTAGCTATTTGGATTACAGCATCACGGGTAATACCCTCTAGTACCGAAGTGAGTGGGGGGGTCTTTAGAATGCCGTTTCTTACTATGAATATATTCTCACCGCTTCCTTCCGCAACGTAACCTTCACTGTCTAATAATATAGCTTCGTCGAACCCCAGCGATGTAGCTTCAACCTTGGCCATTACAGAATTGGCATAGTTGCCGCTAATTTTTGCTTTAGTCATAAAGGAATTAACGCCCATTCTGGTAAAGGAGGATATTTTTGTGGTTATACCTTTTGATAAAGCGCCCTCACCTAAATAGGTTCCCCATGGGTATGCTGCTATTACTAGTTCAATCGGATTATCCCCAGGGTGCAGGCCTATCTTGCCGCCGCCAATATAGGCAATAGGTCTAATATATGCGGCGTCTAGTTCATTTATGGAAAGAAGCTCTAATATAGCTTCAGTGGTTTGTTCTTTAGTAAATGGAATTTTTATATTAGCTATATGCGCAGAAGCATAAAGACGGTCTACATGCTCTTTTAATCTGAACACTGCAGACTTCTCTTCATCACATTTATATGCCCTTATTCCCTCAAATACAGCCAGTCCATAGTGAAGCGTGTGGGTAAGGCTATGAACTTTAGCATCTTCCCACGCAACAAACCCTCCATTGAACCATATTTTGTAGTGTGAATTATCCATCCACAGAACTCCTATTCTATAAGATAAATTGTACTAAGAATATAAAATAATCCTTTGTTTATTAGGACTTGTCAAGTATTGGGTGATTATTTCTTGACTCGGCATAGTTTCTTTGAATAATTATACTAATGCCGATTGAACAAAGACAAATTAACGATCAAATAACAATTAAAAAGTACAGTAATAGAAGATTATACGACTCTACAAACAAACGTTACGTCACTCTTGAAGATATTACGACACTTATCCGTGAAGGCAGCGAAATAAAAGTATTTGATTCTCAATCAGGAGAAAATATCACCAAGGTGATTTTAATCCAAGTTATTTTAGAGAGTGAAAAAAATAGAGAAGATATACTCCCGGTACCTTTTTTGCATATGTTAATAAAATACGGGAACCAGGTAGCAAAAGACTTCTTTGAGAATTATTTCCTCATGATGTTTCAGCCTTATAATTACCTAAAGGATAACTATAAAAAAAATATACACATGTGGCAGCAAATGGGCTGGTACCCTGAAGAATTGAATATGCCTACGGAGTTTGAAATTAATAATAATCCCACTTCTGATAACACGAAAGATGTAGACCCGGTAAAAAGTGGGGAAGGCTATAAGGATAGTGGTAATCCTCGAGCAAGTGATGTAGAGCTATTAATGGAAAAAATGAAAGAGCTTGAGAAAAAAGTTAATTCTTTAGACAAAGAAAAGTAGTTTTTAACTTACCTGTACAGCATTCCCTCTTTTAAATAACCAATTTCTGCAATTTAACACGGATAGCATCTACCGTCATAATGTTTCCTAGCTCTACTCGGGAATACTCCTATTTTTATTATTCCCAACGAGACGTCACCATCAAAGTGAGAGTGTGCAGTTTGAGGTACCAACAGTGCCGCTAGCAAACTCATTTACAGCCCCTCCTCCACCACTTATAGAACATTCATTTTCTGGATTGATAGTCACTACAGAATTACCCGCAGCGTTAATACCAAATTGGTTTGCTGAAGTTATTGCAACTGTGTTATTAATAGGATTAGTAGTCTGTCCTATCTCTACTGATGAATCATCAAGAGTTATAATTGCATCTTGATTACTTGATATAATTATACTCTCGTCAGCTTGTAGAATGATAGAAGCTTCGGTTTGCATTCTTATCCCTTCTCTACAATCAGTTATATTGATACTTTTAACTTGATAATTAATAAAACTCGTACCACTAGCAAATATGCAGTTTCCACCGTTTCCTTCTATATTAAATTCCACTATGCTTTCAATGAATTCTAAATTTGTATCACCTGAGAGAGATAAGGTATTCTGAAAGACCTGCCAGCGCTCGATCGTTATTAGTGTAGGGTTTTGCTGCAGAGTAATATCCAATATTGTTGTGCTGTTTCCCACTACTCTAATATTAGGTCTTTCGGCATTAAATGAATCGGCTTCAAATTCTAAAGTAACTTCTTCGCTCGATGACCTAAACTGTAGCTTGAAGTTCCCTAATTCATCAGTGGTAGTTCTATCCAGACGGAAGTTGTTCTCCGTAGCTGTAACAGTAATCTCACCTAACTCAGAAAAGTTTAAAATCTCACCTTCAATAATAATATCCCCTGTAATACTTCCGTTGCCGCTGCTAGTACCCGTGCCTCCAAATTCGACGTCGCAACCGCCAACAGTTAAGAATGATATGAAGAAAATAGAGAATGCCATTTTAAGTAGATATTTTTTGTTTACTGGTTTCATTGGTTCTCCAAGGGATCATTCCTTAAGATTGTTAGAATATATTATACCTAAGCCTTTATCGATTTTGCATTAAATATTATCGATTAGCCTATTTTATAATGTCATGGTAAATTGCATAATCCATATCTTACGTAGGCATATTAAATGAATTCACTACCACGCGTACTTTTTCTCAATCATTCAATCAGAGACGGCGGGCCCGGCAAGAGCCTTTTTTATATACTAAAGTATCTGGATAGATCTCAGATTATCCCTTATGTTTTAATCCCTAAAGATGAAGTCTTTTCTGAACGTCTTAAGGCAGAGGGCATTTATGAAAATATTATCCTTGATAAAAGATTCCCTGAAAACTTAAGAAGACCACGTCTAGGAATAGTCTTTCAAAAAGAGGGTAATAATCAGACTGGCTACTTAGACACTTTAATGAAATTCCTTTCAGTTTTACTTAACATTATTGATATGCTCTCCTTGATAGTCACATCCCCTCTTTGGCTCAGAAAAAATAAAATAGACGT
>SPCL01000182.1 GCA_004525335.1 Thermodesulfobacteriales bacterium | reverse complement strand
GGGGGAGGTGCTGTGATTGAGCTTGCAATGGAAATAGGAAAGTATGTATTGAGTGTGGTGGTTGGTCTCTCGATACACGGTTTTATTGTGCTTCCTATAATTTTGATTCTATTTGCCAAGAGAAATCCGCTTGAATATGTACAAAATTTAGGAAAAGCACTACTTACAGCATTCTCTACAGCTTCTTCGTCGGCAACTCTACCTCTTACTATGGAAGGGGTCATAGATGAAGCCAAAGTGTCACCCAAAGTAGGAAGGTTTGTTTTGCCTCTAGGGGCAACTATCAATATGGACGGCACGGCTCTTTATGAGGCAGTAGCTGTAATTTTTATAGCACAGAGCTACGGGATTGACCTTAGCATAGCGCAGATGGTAATTGTCTTCTTTACTGCAACATTAGCTGCAATTGGCGCAGCAGGGATTCCGGAAGCCGGACTTGTGACAATGGTGCTTGTTCTTCAGGCTGTAGGATTACCTATGGAAGGGATTGGCATGATACTGGCAATCGACTGGCTCTTAGATCGTTTCAGAACGACAGTAAATGTTTGGGGGGACTGCGTTGGGGCAGCGGTGATTGACCGGTTTGAGAATGGTAATAAAGGCACTTAGATCAAATACCTATTTGGAACGAATGCCTATATAGTTTAAACCTGATTTATAACACTTTTGCTTCAAATGTATTACAGGATGATACGTCTTTGGACTTAAGCCCTATTTTAAACCACCTTACCCTTTGCTCTGAGCTTCCGTGGGTAAATGAATCAGGTGTGACATGTCCTTGGGACTGTCTTTGAAGCCTGTCATCCCCTATACTGCTAGCGGCATTTAATCCTTACTCTATATCGCCTTACTTATCTTTCATATCTCTGTAAAAACTTAGGTCTATATATACTTTTTGATCTCGAGGGCAATAAAAAGGACCCATTGCTGACTGCTCCGCTTCTCCTGCCTAATCTCCAGCGCATTCTAAGTACCTCGAGTTACGATTTATTTAAAACCTAACCTAATTATTATCCTATATCTATTGAGAGTTGTGAATAGTTAACACTATTTATCATCTAGTTTTAAGGTAATCTAGAAGCCGAAAAATTAGCTAAAAAAATATAGACAGATACTATATAAGCCATGAATAATGAAAGACAAGTTCTATTCTCATGGAGCGGGGGCAAGGACAGCTCGCTTGCTCTACATGAAATTCAGAAAAATCAGAAGTACGAGATTACAGCTTTAATAACAACAGTTACGGCTGATTATGACAGAGTCAGCATGCACGGTTTGCGCACTAGTCTGCTCGAAGAGCAGGCTCGGAATTTAGATATTCCACTTCAGAAGGTTCTTATCTCTAAGAATGCTTCCAATGACGAATATGAATCAAAATTTAACGAGGTGCTTTTAAAATATAAAGAATCCGGTATTAGCCAGGTTGTGTTTGGAGACTTATTCTTAGAGGAAATTAAGCAATACCGCGAGGATTTACTTCAGAAAATCGATATGGAGTGTGTGTTCCCAATCTGGAAACGAGATACTACAAAATTAGCTTATGAATTTATTGATCTAGGTTTTAAAGCAATTACTGTTTGTGTGGATTCAGAAGTATTGGGCGAGGAATTTGCGGGAAGGGAATTCAATGAACAATTTTTAAATGACTTACCTGAGGGTATAGATCCCTGCGGTGAAAACGGGGAATTTCATACATTCGTTTACGACGGGCCAATTTTTAATAAGAACATCAATAAAAAACTGGGTGAAATTGTTTTAAGGGATGAGCGTTTTTATTATTGCGACATACTCCCTGTCTAATTAAGTCTCAATAATAATCTTATGAGAATGCGCTTTTAGTCTTTTAAGAGATTTCTGATCTAACAATGACTCCGGCATGTTTCTTAGTATAAGACTCGAGTTAAACATTCTAGCAGTTTCCACAATCGAGTCTATATTTTCTTCATGTTCAGTCGCATCAATAGAAACGCTGAATCCAATCTGCATCAGCTCAATCACTTTTAAAGACTTTAAATTATCAGCCATCTTTTTTGCTCCGATTTGGTTAGGATACTATTAGATAACAAATAGAGGAAAGAACCCCTTTCCATATGTATTGATAATACTTGATTGAGGTTAATATGAAAAGATTACTTGAACCGGAACTAATGATAGAGCCTGAGCAGGTCAGTGCTTATGCCAATGCTGACTTTGACGAGCCTCATTCTAACTTTATTAGGATGCTTGGATCTTATTATAACTCTAGGGGAGATTTGCGCACTGTACTAGATCTCGGCTGCGGTCCTGGTGATGTTACATTCAAGTTTGCGGCAGCATTTCCGGAAACAATAATAGATGCAGTAGATGGATCAAAGGAGATGTTGGATTTTGCTAATAAGATTTTAGCAGAGAAACCGGAGCTTCACGGACGGATAAATTATCATCATTCAATGATTCAGGAATTTAAATCATCTCCCAAATACGATCTTGTTTTCAGCAATAGCTTGCTGCATCACCTCCCAGATCCGATGGTTCTGTGGAATAAGATAAAAGAAGTCTCATCGCCTGAGACATATATTTTCATAATGGATCTTCTGAGGCCAGAGACAATTGAAGAAGCTGTCAAACTAAAAGCACTCTATGTAAGAGGCGAGCCAGAGGTTCTACAGAAGGATTTTTATAACTCTCTTTTAGCTGCTTTTGAGATTGATGAAGTTAGGGAGCAGCTTCCTCAAGCGGGTTTAGGCAAACTAGAAGTTCAGCAGATAACTGATAGGCATATAATTATATTCGGGCAAAAATCATAATGACTATCTAATAGCTCACCTACTATTTCATGTGGTTCGTTTATCTAAATAATTTCTCCTTTTTGTAGTGAATATCCCTAACCACAAATATATCTGAATAATTAAAGTGTGAATTTGTAGCAATTGAAAAAGTAATCTTTTGGTCTAGTATATGCTCATATATAGAAAGTGTAATTAATTAGAATCTCAAGGAGGTTCATAGTTGCCAAAAAATCAATTAAAAGAAGCTGTAGAGGTTACGAACTCCGAGTTGGTCATACCGCCGCATACAAACCACTTCGGTACTATTTTTGGTGGTAGGGTGCTTGAGCTTATGGATATAACAGGGGCCATGGCCGCAATGAGGTTTGCAAACGAAGATGTAGTGACTGCCTCAATAGACGCCGTTGATTTTAAAAAAGCCATTCAGTTGGGAGATATAATTGAGCTTAAGGGGAAAGTAATCCATACCGCAAGAACTTCTATGGTCGTAAAGGTAGATCTCTTCAGGGTTGGAAAGACTGATCGTCAGAAGGATTTTAGCTGCCGCGGGTATTTAGTTTTTGTAGCAATTACCCCTGACGGAAAACCCAGCGAAGTTCCTACACTCAAAGTAATTACGGATGAGGATAAGAAAAACTGGGCCATCGGAGAGAAAATTAAACTAAGAGCCAAAGAACGGCGAATCCGAGATGCTGAGGAAATCTAACCCTTACTCCGGCATTTGTGATTCCATCTGAGAGCAAGTTACATCTGCATTTTCTAAATTCTCCGCTGTTCCAGCTGCGCGCTGACAGTCATAAGTTTGACCGTTACACAGAGCCGTCCATGTAGCGCTGCCGTCGTCTTTAACAACATGCTCAATAACTTCTACATGATCAGCATTACATGGTATTTGTCCAACAGATTGTTGTTGTAGAGTCTGGATTACCGAAGGGTTTCCACAAGAGAACAATCCAAAAGCCGCTATTGCTATTACTAGTCGTTTCATAATTCACCACCTATATCTTAATTTTTTGTTTTCTTAGATTAATTCTATTTGCTAACTAGATTAATCATAATAAGCTAGAATAAAGATAAATTCAATCTACAAAGAGTTATATACATATGAAAGCAAGAGTTATATACATATG
>SPCL01000109.1 GCA_004525335.1 Thermodesulfobacteriales bacterium | reverse complement strand
TTAAGGGATAAGGGCATTATTGATAAATACCAAAAAACCCCCTATTTGTCTCATATGTAGTGAACCTATACAATGCCTTTTAATTTCTTATCTGCTCATGTAAAATTCTTATGCCGTAAAATAAAAGTAACAAAAATCACATAACGTGAGTTAATATATAGATAACAAAATACCAGGAGGCTTTATATTTATGAGATCAGTGATATTGCCATTACTTATTTTTATGCTGACAGCAGGAATTGCTATAGCAGAAAAACAGGACAAGGCTCAAGTGCCTACGGAAGGTTTTAAGAAAGAAAGAGTGGTGAGGATGAGGGGCGGTAAATATAGCAGAATGTTTCTAAGCCTGGTACATAAGACCAAAACACTTAACTTAAACGATGAGCAAAAAGATCAAGTTAATAAAATTGGTAAAGAATATGCTCAAATTATCGTGGATAATGAGAACCAATCCCGTTCCTCTCAAAGAGAGTTTATGCAACAGCTTCAAGCTGGTGAGTTTGATCCTTCACAATTAAAAACTCTTAATAAAGATATTGAGGCGGCTAATTTAAAGGCTGCAGATTCTTTTGTAGACGGCTTATCTAAAATAAAGAATGCTGTTGGTCCCGACAATTTTGCTAAACTGGTTCCTCTTTCGAGAGTAGACAGAAATGCGCTTGTGAAATTAAGAGATGAGAAGTCTAAAGAACATATGGAAACTAAGGAAGCCGCAAAGCAAGAAGCTACTACTAAAAGTGAATAAAGTTTGATGGCCTAATGAATACATGATAGGAGTGTATGCATGAGTACTTTGGATGGAAAGTGCATACATTATCCTATCGGTATCCAGAGAAATTAAACCAAGATATTACCTTTGAAGTTTCTGATAAAATTTTCTATTAGAAGAATTAAAATGAAGCCTCTCAAATATACAAAATTAATAGCGCTGTTAATTTTCATAGTAGCTATTGGCTGCACTCAGAAGAATTCTGCCGAGACGCCTGTTGTGCAAGACATTCCACAATCTGAAAGCAGTGCTGATAATAATCCGATTGTAGTGCAAGTATCGGATAATAGCCCAGGGGATAGAACAGTTATAGAGCAGATAACCGCAAAACCTAAGAATGAAGATACTGCTGTAACGTATCCGAAGGTTGATAAAATTAAGAAATATAAGGCGTCAATAAAAGAAGATGCATGGTTTCTTGTCGGCGGGGTTAGTGGTGAAAGACCATACTCCGTCTTTGTAGATACTGAAACAATCGAAAGTAAAAATGATCTGACTATTTCTTGGAGCAAGCTCAAATTTGAAAAGTCTCAGCTTGATGAAGACGGTCTGTCATATCAAAGCGTGCAGATCAATTCAGCTATAGACTGCGATAAAAGGACATACTCCTATACAGACTCAAAGTTTTATGACTCCATTAGCAGGCTCGTTGACAGCCAGCCCGCGCCATATGAAGCTCTACCCATAATTGATGGAACCGTTAGCGCAACAATCGCCGACTTTGTCTGCGGATATCAGCTCAACAAACCCGAGTAGATTTAATCTTATAGACCAAAACTCAAACTACCCGGCGTAATAGGCGTTCTCTATAGTCAAAAAAACATATCCCAATTTTCACAGGAACGTGTATATTACTGGGCTAATTAAGACACGTACGTGAACGCATACATGTTATTTCTCGAAAAGCATTAATGTTTTGTTCTGAAAAGATTTAGGAGGATGTATTTAATTATGGCTGATGCTAAACCAATACTCGTAACCGGAGATAGACCGACAGGAAGGCTTCACTTGGGCCATTTGGTCGGCTCTCTTTATAACCGTGTCACATTTCAAAATGACTACGACTGCTACTTTCTAGTGGCCGATCTCCACATGCTCACAACTCACTACGATAAGGTGAAAGAAGTTGAGCAGAACACAATAGAGATGGTTATGGACTGGCTTAGCGTGGGGATGGACCCAGAAAAGTCGACCTTCTATATACAGTCGCAGATTCCCTATATCGCCGAGCTGTATGCAATGCTTGCAATGATATGCGGCGTCCCAAGAGCAGAGCGTATCCCAACACTAAAAGAGAAAATACAAGACATGGGGGTAGGGGATAACTACTCCGTAGGGCTTCTCGGATACCCGGTGCTTATGGCCGCTGACATTCTCATGTTCAAGGCCACAAAGGTCCCTGTCGGTGATGATCAGTTAAGCCATGTTGAGCTCACGCGCGAGCTTGCTCGAAGATTCAATTTCCTATACGGCGAGTTTTTCCAGGAGCCCGACCCTGTGATAAGTAAAACCTCCCGTCTAGTAGGAACAGACGGCGACAGAAAAATGAGTAAGAGTCTTGAAAATTGTATCTATCTATCGGACGACGAGAAGCAGGTTAGTAAAAGAGTAATGAGTATGTACACAGATCCGAACCGAATACGCGCCGACATTCCCGGCAAAGTTGAGGGGAACCCTGTGTTTATCTACCACGACGCATTTAATACGAACATTCCGGAAATTGAAGACCTTAAAGAGCGCTATAGAACTGGCAACGTTGGTGATGTAGAGGTTAAGAAAAAACTTGCTGCTGCAATTAACGAGCTTCTTCAGCCCTTTAGAGACAAACGCGCAGAGTTTGAAAAACGCCCGGATGATGTGAGGGATATTCTAAGGGAAGGCACCAACAGGGCGCGTGAAAAAGCGCACGAAATTATGGATCAGATCATAAGCGCAATGGGGCTTTTTAAGCCTTAATATCTTCTTCAGATAAAGTAAGCGTATATTCTTCAGGAGCTGTAGTCTCGAGAGTCAGCACTCCGGGTTCCGTAGCCCATTTTACCGAGCCTTCAATCTCCGAGTCGTTTTGTTCCGGCTGCCCGTACTGTTTACACACAGTGCTGAATAGCTGATCAATATCTTTCTGGTTAACACGGGACAGTCTTATCTCTACACTTTTTACTTTGCCGCCGTTATCGTTAGGAAAGCTGAAAGTGGTATAAATTTCCTGACCTTCATAATTTTCCTTACGCTTCAGGGTCGATTTTCTGGTTAATCTTGTGGATGTTCCATGCTTAAACCCCTGGAAGGTATTTTTGATATCACTCTCGTTCATTTCCCATTCTAAATTTCTGAGAATATCAAAGAGGTGCACAATTGCAGGCGTGGGTTCCGTCCATTGTTTTTTGTCGAGCCAGAAGAGTATTGCAAAAGCTGCGATTATGCCGATTGAAAGTAAAAGAGTGGTCACAAAATATTATCTCTTGGCAATGGGGCTTCCGTCAAGGTTTTCTTTGATTCGCTCGAGCAGAAGTGATTCGATAAACCCGTTTGAGTCTATTTGATAACCTATCTTGCCTGAGAAAGTGTAGGGCCGGATTGTATAGTCTATGTCGACCTTGGTAACGTCGGCAGAGACTTTTATTACTGTCATTTTTAAATTTTCCTGTGTAAAAACTGTAGTTGTTTCCCCAGGATTGTAGCGTCCAACTTTTTCCAGATAGTCATTTATGTTTGAGGTTTGCAGGTTTTCTTTGTCGGGCCATGCGTATGTTCTCAGAAGCTTGCCGCCTTTCCTGTATGCATAGGCTTCTTTTAATCTGATCACACCATCACGCTCATTGAGGAAAGCGATATTCCATTTTATCAAGTTTGTGCTCTCAATCGCTGCCAGCCACACATCAATAAAAGGCGCTTCAAACACATTTTCAGCCGTAGTATCAACCTTAGTCTTTTTAACCGGCTCTTTTTTCTCAACTTTTTCAGTTTTTGGAGGCGGTACGTTTACAGTTTTATTCTTACGCGGATAGTATACTCCTGCGCCACCGCAGCTTGCGACAAATAATATAGGTATTAGTAAAATTAGAGCCTTAATCTTAAGTAGTTTCATATCACCCACCATTAGTTATTTAAACTTAACATATATTTCCCGAATTTTTTATAAAATTTATTTATAGATCAAAATTGCCGGATTTTACCCTAGTTAGACTTGCCAAAAACCACTGTCATTTCGACAAGCACACATTGTGTGCATGGGAGGGATCTAGCTGTAGTTTTTCTTTAATCCCTTCCTTTTCTAAAGAACGAATTCAAGCTAGCGAGGATTCGGATGCCCTTACCCTTTAGCCGGCTAATGTTAATAGATTGAAACTCCCTTCAGAATCTAATCTTTGTTTTCTTCCTCCCCTTATAGTTGGGAGGATTAAGGTGGGGGTGACTGTCATTCCCGAAGGTCTTAATCGGGAATCCAGGCTTTATCATCTTGAACTCCTTCTAACCCGTACACCCTGAGGCTCTCGAAGGGTGAAATCCAAATAATATATGGTCGAGTTTGCTCTATTGAACAAATGTACAGCCTATGGAAACATTATCTGTAGTTAATCTTATAATACCATTTATTATATTATTCATGCATACGCCCACTTCATCAGCGCTAATATCTATCCCGTTTTGGGTGTTTAACGACCCCATTTGACATTGGCAAGAAGTGCCGTCTGGCAAGCACGACGCAGAAAATCCAGAAAATTCGCCGTGATTTTCGTTCTGAAATGTTAAAAGAAGCCCCCATATTGTATTGTCGCAGAAATTACTTTTGGAATTCTCACCCGTTTCCAAGATATTCAGCAAGTTAAAACAGGGACAATTTGTTATCTCCGCCCCGGACTCATCCATATCCTAAAGGTAGCAAAAGAGCAAAAGCTAGAATTAAAAGTGAGCGATATTTCATGTTATTTCTCCGGTAAACCAATTTAAATTTCTAAAATACACAATAATAGAACTATACCTTAATAATTCATTGAAAATCAGAAAAGTCTTAGAATTGATAGTCTTATGCATTATACTGAAATATATAATATTTCATGTTCATTAAGGAGGTATAAAAATGGACTTATCAGAAAAAATTAAGATTGCCGTAGTCGAGCCGCTTAACTTGCCAACGCCGGATGGTGCGCTGCCATTAATGGCTGTAGATTTTGCTAATGATGATGAAAAGTATTGGATGAAATTAACTGATACTGTTTATTCCCGCCCACTTGTGATAGATACACATAACGGTGGTTGGATTGAGATGTTTAAAATTTCCGGGAAAGGGCTAATAAACCGCCACCGCCACTCTACACCGGCTTTGGTATATTGTCTTGAAGGAAGTTTTGGATACCTTGAGCATGACTGGGTGCTTGGGCCAAATTCATTTCTTTATGAGCCGGTAGGTGAGAGCCACACTTTTGTCTGCTATAGTGAAGGAGGCATGAAGGCTTTGGCCATTATGTATGGTCCGCTTACAATTGTAGATGAAACAGGCAAGGACCTATTTACAATAGATAGTCTCGGGGTACTGGATATATATAAAAAACACTGCGTCGAAGTTGGACTTGGAGAAGAATTTGCAGAATCTTTGGTTAGATAAAAAGCTTTCAACTTTATAAAGAAAGAACTAATTATTGCGTGACGGGGAAAAGTTCATCTCTCGGACTTGAGTATCTTGAAAATTTAGAAGACCCGAAAATTTATTAGTTCTTTATGTTTCGTTAGTTAGTTTCTTTGATGAATTTACCCTATTTGTTAATTTTTTTCTATAATCGCCATTTGTTTTATCTACAGTCTTGGCGTGCCATTTTTCAAATTCCTTTTTGTCGCTGATTTTTGAAAGATTATCCCTTTTTGTCCTTTCTCCAGAGACTTTTGACTTACTCATGATTTCAACAATCTGAACTCTAGCTTTCTCAGGGTTTTCTTCATTCTGCAAACTCACAAGTCTCGCAATCAGATCATATAGTCGCCAGTTATTCGCATTCCCAGGCTCACTCACCGCGATCTTTAGGATTTCTATGCTTTCATTGATGCTGCCGTTGTTAAAGCTCAATGTTTCTTCATCTTCGATTTCTATCTCTGATAATGCAAGGTGTTCATAGATTGCTCCACTCTTACTCTTGTCGAAACGTAATTTTGGGTCCTTAGATACTTTTTTGTACGAATCGTCAACTTTCAATTCTTTAGCATTATGAGGGGCTACGCTATAAGTAGTGATTTTAAATACTTTTGGGTGAGGCCAATGTACAACCCCAGAATTTGTATTCACAATCATCTTCTTGCTCGACCACACTTTAGGCGCAGGGGAGGGGGCTACTTTTGCTTTCCCAGCTTCGTCAGCAAATGAAATGCCTGAGCCGAAGCTATAAACTTTTAAAAGCCCTGCAGCGCCAATTGTCTTAACCGCTAAACTTAGGAATTGTCTTCTGTGAATACCCATTTTTACCCGAACTCTGCGAATCAGTTTTTAAACCTACCTATTTATAATTTAAGGGGCTGTACCAGATAACTACAATCGGTTATAGGTACAGTAAATGCGAAAGAGCAGATTAAGCAAAGAGAAACAACAGCGATTGATGGAGCATTTTGTGGCAGGTACAACAGCGCGATGTGCGGCAAATCTGATAGGTGTTAATTTTAAAACAGCAGCCTATTACTTTCATCGTCTGCGCGAGATTATATACCGAGCTACCGAAGATGAGGCACCGTTTAGCGGAGAGATTGAAGTTGATGAAAGCTACTTTGGCGGGACTCGTAAAGGCAAGCGCGGACGGGGTGCGGGTGGTAAGGTTCCGGTGTTCGGATTGCTCAAACGCGGCGGCAGGGTCTATTCAAAGGCAATTTCGGACACAAGAGGCAAGACACTTATGGGTATCATGCAGGACAGGATTGTTCCTGACAGCATAGTCTACACGGACGCTTATCATTCATATAACGTACTGGACGTGTCTGAGTTCAAACATTACCGGATCAATCACTCAAAACTGTTTGCTAACAAGCAAAATCATATCAACGGGATTGAGAATTTTTGGAATCAAGCGAAGCGGCACATGCGCAGATTTAACGGTGTTCCTAGAAAGCATTTTCCG
>SPCL01000195.1 GCA_004525335.1 Thermodesulfobacteriales bacterium | reverse complement strand
TTATTGGACTCCATATTCTTTTAATTCGTCTCCACGGTGTTACGGAATTACACTTCGAGGGTGAAGTGGTGCCCGAGAAGGAACGCTTTTTCCGTTTCCTCCCCGACCACGTAATAAATGAGCTTATGCTCGGAGTGCTCCTTCTTTACATTCTTACTATTCTGTCGTTGGTTTTACCGGCCGGTCTCGGCACTCCTGCCGACCCGAATATCACGCCGGAGCACATAAAGCCGGAATGGTATTTTTACTTCAATTTTCGGATTCTCAAATTAACCTCTCTCAGCGTGAGTGTAGTCTTCACATTGCTACTGTGTTTGGCAATTTTTTTATGGCCTTTTATTGAAGAATTCTTGCAGAAGAAATTCAAATTCCCAGATGTCCTGTCGGTTATGTTAGGACTCGTTTTTATTTTGATATTTATACTCTTTACGCTATGGGAAAGCTTTGCGCTTTAGAAAACTGATGTATGTGAGGGTTGACAATGTCTCTAAACACAAAAAGGTGGATTGTAGCCGGTCTGTCATTTTTTCTTTTGGCATCTCTTCTGTTAGTTGCTTATAAGGAATCGCAGCGCAAACTCTTTGAGGAAATGCAAATCGCGGTAGTAACGGCGGATAGCAGAGCATGCATAGATTGCCACAAGAACGACTCCCCCGCATTAGTTAAAGAATGGGAATACTCAAGACACGCTAAAGTCGGCATAGGATGCGTGGAGTGTCATAGCGCCGAGAGAAATGACGTTGACGCCTGGAAGCATGAGGGGGTATATATATCGTCACTGGTCACCCCGCTCGATTGTGCGGAGTGTCACGAAAAGGAATACAAGGAATTCAAAAACTCTGCCCATGCCAAGGCAGGAGAACTCATATTCAATCCCGAGAGTATACTGGCGGAAGATACACTCGAAGCCGCCGGACAAACCCATATGTCGAATACGGCGAGAACCTGTCAGGAATGTCACGGAAGCATTATCAAGTTTGAGAGAGACGAAGAAGGGCAGGTAATACGTACCGGCTCACAGAAGAAGCCTTTTATAAACCCTGAAACATGGCCTAACAGTGGTATGGGGAGGTTCAACCCCGACGGCTCTAAAGGCTCGTGCCATGCATGTCACGCACGCCATGCGTTTCAGGCCTCGCTATCCCGTTCACCGACCACGTGCGGCAAATGCCATATGGGGCCGGATCACCCGCAGATGGAGATCTATAATGAATCCAAACACGGTATCGGGTTTTATGCAAACCGCGAGAGGATGGACCTTGACAAAAGAGGAGAATGGGTGCTGGGAAGGGATTACTCGGCAGCTCCAACCTGCTCTACCTGTCATATAGGCTCATATATGTCGGCCCAGGGATTCGTAGAGGGCGGCTCCCACGACGTAGGAGAGAGAATAAGCTGGAAACTTCTGTCCGCAATAAGCACCAGAGTAAATCTCGTTATATTTGAGGACGGTTACAAAGAGAACTATCCCGAAGACTTAGATGCGCCTTCCATAGGCGATGAAGTGATCACAACTGAGACAGTAGTTGAAAATGAAAGGGCTGTAAACAAGGAGGTAACAAGAAAGGTCGCAGAGGTTATTTACTGGGAAGACAGGAGAGAAACGATGATAGGTGCTTGTCTTAATTGTCACAACGACACTTATGTAGATAATTTTTACGATCAATTTGATCAATTTGTAGAAAATTACAACGAAAAATTTGCGGAGCCGGCGCAAAATTTCATGAACATGCTACAGGAGGACGCCTTGATAGACCCGAAAACGCCGTTTGAAAAAGAGGTACAGAGGGCGTTCTGGGACATATGGCATCGCGGCGGAAGACAAGCAAAGCTCGGCGCAAGCATGATGGGCCCGAGCATTACACAGCAGGGCATGTATCAGGTTTCAGAAGCCTTCTATTCGAGGTTCCTGCCCGCGGTCATAGACACGGCGGCGGAGAAGGGGCCCGGTATGGAGGAAAAGTACCGCAAGATGGTCGAAGAAGAGCTGTCACGTCCGGAACACGGGCGAGGGGAGAAACTGCCTCAAAATTAGAAAAGTACGCTTCAATAGTTCAAGAAACGGAACGTGTGCAATGATAAGAATTTGTATTATTAAACCGATTTGTTAGAGGGCTTTATAGTATTGTTTTGATATTAATAAAGGGGTATTATATTATAGGTTTTGAAGGGTAAAATTTGCTAGACCTGTTTGGCCAAAGAAACGATAAAAGATAATAATATTGGTGCAGATATACAAAGCTAAAAATTCTAAATCGGGTGGACTAAGAAAATGAATTCCTTTGAACAAAGTGTAAATGCAGCGAACGGTTCGGGCTTGTCCCTTGTAGGCTGGATCGTGATTATACTGAGCTTTATATGCATCTTTTTAATTATAAGAATCATAGTTCAAGATCCCAAAAAGGTTGCACGGCCTTTCGGCAAGTGGCTTTTACTATTAATATTCTTTGTTCTTTCCCCAATGATTTACCTGCTCAATTTCAGTGTGGCCGTGGAGGATTCCAAGACTGTGGAATTCTGCAACTCTTGCCACATCATGAACGGATATGTTAACGATGTTGAGGATCCCGACAGCGAGTATCTGGCATCAATGCACTATCAGTACCGATGGATTGCGGGAGACCAGTGCTTTACCTGTCATTCGGATTACGGCCTTTTCGGTAACGCGAAAGCAAAAATGACCGGAATAAAACACGTGTGGGCTTATTACACCGGTTATGAAACCCCTATAGAGCTGTACGATACCTACAACAACCATATTTGCCTCCGGTGCCACGCGCCGGTAATTGCATTCCAGGAAATAGAAGAGCACGAAGAAAATGCATCTGAAATATTATCTAATGAAATGTCTTGTCTCGGAGCCGACTGTCATGTTAGAACACACCCCGATGAGGCGTGGAGGGAGCAATGAATTCTAGAAACTTACCTGTCTCACATGTAGAAGGAGGATGGACAATAGGAGTAGGATGGACAAGAAAAGTTGTAATTCTAGCGAGTGTGCTGAATATACTGGCTCTTTTACTTATAATCCTCTCTATTTTAAATTTTACGCCGCTTTCACTTCTTGCCTCAGTTTCCATCGGCGGCGCGCTGATGGGCGCTGCGATCCTGCTCTATATCGTCGTCGTATTTGCAGACCTGAGAAGACGAAGAGTACTTTAGAGGAAAATTCCTCCGCTTCATTTTTTTTCGTACGGAATTGCAATAATTCCAATTGGTTTTCTTAGGTAATTTTTGGTAATTATTATTAGTCCAATTTTAGACTTGTTTTCAACTTCTGTCTGGATAGTATTCTGCAGTCTGCTGAATGATTTTAGCTATTAGTCCGGTCCATCCTGTCTGGTGACTAGCTCCTAGTCCTGCCCCACTGTCAGCATGAAAATACTCATTAAAGAGTATGAGATTTCTTGAGTTTGGATCTGTTTGGAATTTCTCTATATCTCCATAGAATGGTCGTCTGCCGGAAGAATCTTTAGTAAAGATGGAAATTAGTCTATTTGATAATTCGAGCGATACTTCCCAGAGGTTCATTAAATTGCCCGAACCTGTTGGACATTCTACCTTGAAGCTATCTCCCAGATAATGATGAAACTTTTGTAAGGATTCAATTATTA
>SPCL01000272.1 GCA_004525335.1 Thermodesulfobacteriales bacterium | reverse complement strand
TGTTGCCAGCTGCGTCATCTGTCATTTCGCCGCCTTGTATTTCACCTTCAGGTGCTGCTGTTTCATCAGCAAAAGCTGTCTGAGTGCCTACTAATGAAGCTCCTCCAAAGGACAATCCCATAACCAACATTAACGCAAAAATAAATGTAACTACTCTCATAATATAAAACCTCCTGCTTGTGATTTGCTAACGGATTTTATCCGACCAGCATGATATTATCAGTACTCTTTATATATGCAATTTTCATGCCATAACCCAACTCAACAGCATTTGGCAATCATTACAATTGCTTAGATATTGTATCACAATTTTTCAATAATGAAAAGGCCCTTAGATGTGTGAATTTGCACAGTGTGAATTGTGTAATTGTGCACAGTTTAGGTCGCAAATACACATGACTCTCAATTCATTTTATATAAGAATTCTTTTAGCAGAAGTTCCTCAAAGTTTTTCTCATTTTAGAAACGGACAGTTTTCTTAAGGCTTTTTTCTCTATTTGTCTAATTCGTTCCCTTGTGAGTTTAAATTTCTTTCCTATGTCATCAAGTGTGACTGTATCGTCTCTATCAATTCCAAACCTCATTCTCAAGACTTCTTCCTCTTTATCTGTAAGAAGTGACAATGAATTTTGTATACTTTGTTTTAATTCTTTCTCTACAATAAGTGAGTCAGGAGAAGTAGACTCCTTGTTTTCAATAAAGTCGTACATGGTTCTTTTTTCCCCATCGATAGGAGAATCTAAACTCACAGAATCATTAGTGATCTTCATTATTCGCTTCACATACTTTATCGATACTCCGCAGTGATCTGCAATCTCTTGAGCTGAGGGATCCCCCCCCCTTTGTTTAATAAGTATCGCCCTGGTTCTGTATACCCTGCTAGTAACTTCAAGCAAATATACAGGCACTCTTACAACTCCTTTGTAAACCAGTATGGCTCTGGTAATGGATTGATATATCCACCAAGAGGCATATGTAGAAAATCTATATCCCTTGGTGTAATCAAACCTGTCTATTGCTCTCATAAGCCCTATATTGCCTTCTTGAATTAAGTCGAGAAATGGTAGTCCATGATTTAAATATCTTTTAGCAATACTTATAACAAGTCTTAAATTAGCATTGGCAAACCTTTTTTTTAATTCTTTAGCTTTCTCTGTGTAAGCCCTGTGGGAAGCATTGAGGATCTCAATGTCTTTATGCCTATCAGATTGCCCAGATATGGATCTTAGTAATGATTCAATCTCCGTTGCTTTTGTCTCGCACTTTTTAATTTTAGCGGGAATTTCTATTTCCTCTCTCACATTAAGAAGTGGCTCATTCGCTATATCCTTAAAATAATTATTCAGCAACCTATATTGATTATCCTGTGCATACTGTCCTACGTTTTTATCTTTAGATATTTCTTCTGCAGTTTCTTCATCTGATACCTGGTGACTAAGCTCAAAGTCAAGGTCGCTATCTAATCCAAATTGTTCTCCAGAATTCTTGTGTGCATCTGAGAGGTCTTCAAATTCATTCATCCCTACATGTTTCATTTTCATCTCCTATACAATATTCTGTTTACTTTAATCTGGTGCTTTTAATTCTCTGCCGGAGAAAACTGAAGAACTCTTTTCGGACTCCAGCTTTTGCTCTCTTGCCATTAGTTATTGCAATATGCATGCCAAATAACACCAATATAGCGATTATCGTTTAATTGCGGATGCTTATCTCATTGATTAGATTTTGACAATAGATCGGATGTGCCCACATGTGTTATAGCACACTATATTTTGTGGTGTGATTTTGCACATTTTCAAAGTAAACCATTTAACATTTAATTAATTGAAGCTCTATGTGTCTCTATAATGCTTAAGCTTGCATTCATTATGAATCACACTGTAAAATCATATCTATGTCACAAGACCTGATCGCTATCTTAACAGCTCTGGAGAAGCCGCTTAAGTTTGCAAGTAGTAAGAATTTTGCAAATCTAGATAAGATAAAAGCATTAGATCAGCTCGCGGGGGATTTAACTCTAAAAGCTCTATCTCTTCCCTTATCCGGTGCACAATCAAAGGCTGTTGAGAATGTTAGAGATTTGTTTAAAACTTATGAAAGCCTCGACTTTGGACAGAAACAAAAGGTTATCGAGAGTTCTCTAGAAATAATAGAAAGATTAAGAAAGAGTGATTCTCCTTCAGGCTCACAAAAGAAACACCAAGATATCGTAACCACAGTGGAAGTGCCTATTGAAGAAAGTGATAGTTCATTCTCTGAAACTGAAGTGGGCGG
>SPCL01000151.1 GCA_004525335.1 Thermodesulfobacteriales bacterium | reverse complement strand
TTCTCTATTAATACGTTTCTGCCTCTTGGTCCTAGTGTGGCCTTCACTGCGTTGGCCAGCGTGTTTACGCCTCTTAACACTGCGTCCTGGGCTTCTCTGCCAAATTTTATTTCCTTTGCCATTAGTCTCTAATGCCTCCTGAATAATTTCGATAATTGAATATTGCTACTTCGTAACAACTGCTAAAATCGCTTCTTCACTGACTATAAGATATTCTTCGCCTTCAACAGTGATCGGCTGTACTCCGTATTTGCTAAAAAGGATCTTATCACCCTTCTTCACATCAAGCGGTTTAATTGTACCGTCAGGTAGTATAATTCCGGTACCTACAGCAATTACTTTACCTTCCTGCGGTTGTTCTTTAGCGGTTTCAGGGATAATAATTCCACCCTTTGTTTTTTCTTCAGCATCAACTAACTCTACTAATACCTTGTCATGTAGTGGTCTTACCTTCATTACAAACTTCCTCCTTAGTGTTATTACTTAGTGTTATTAATTCTTATAACCTAAGCACGAATATTTCCGTGTCAAGATTAAATTTATATTGACTGAATTATATCTGGCAGGAGTTCAACCCTTCCGAAGTATTAACCCTAGATTATTAGACTAATTAAGATAACTTTCATAAAAACTTTGTCAAGCAATGACTCGCAGTTGGGCGGTAAAGCGGTTATTATACAAATAAAATTATAATAGCTATCGGTTTACTAACAATAGCTATTAAAAATAGAAAGCCCATGCCTTTAACAGAAGTGATTTCAGCCACAGACCCTCAATCCATCAACAAAACAGCCCTTATACTAAATAAGGGAGGGGTAATTGTATATCCTACCGAAACTCTCTATGGCATCGGGGCACTTGCTTCAATGAATCGAGCAGTAGAGAGAATATTTGAGATAAAAGGAAGACCTCACGGAAAACCCATTCCGCTGCTTATAAAAAACTTAGAAATGCTATCTCAAATAGCTGAGAATAGCCCATTGGCATCTACTCTTTCAGAAGAATACTGGCCGGGAGCGCTGACTATTATACTTAAACAAAAGGCAATTTTGCCTGAACTCATTACATGTGGGACAGGTAAAATAGCGCTTAGAATATCTGCTCATCCATTTCTGCATAGTCTATTTGATTTAATTAAGGAACCGCTGACTTCAACAAGCGCTAATATCAGCGGAGACAACAATATAAGCGATTCTGAGGAGCTATTTGAGACTTTTAACGGCAAGGTTGACCTTATAGTCGACTCTGGTAAGATTCCCGAATCAAGAGGCTCTACCATTGTTGATTTAACTCTTGATCCTCCCCAAGTATTGAGAGAAGGGGACATAAATTCAGCAATATTAAAGGAGTTTATTGATGGCCACAGTTAAAGGATTTAGAGGTATAAGATACAATCCTGAGAAGGTTGAAAATTTTGGAGATGTACTAGCCCCGCCATATGATGTTATAAACGCTCAGGAACAAGATGATCTATACGATAAGAACCCTCATAATGTTATAAGGCTTATACTAGCCAAAGGGGATGACGACTCTAAATACGAAGACGCGGCTAAAACATTTAGATCCTGGATTGAAGAAGACATACTGACTAGCGATGAAGAGCCTAGCATTTATCCTTACTATCAAGAATTTGAAGAAGGCGGCAAGAAATTAACCAGAAAAGGATTCTTAGCGGCTGTGAAGATTGAGGATTTTGAGACAAAGAAAATACTCCCTCATGAAAGAACCTTCCCTAAACACAAGAGAGACAGATTAAAACTAAATACGGCATGTAAAGCTAATATGAGCCCTGTATTCTCTGTTTATTCCGACCCGAAAATAGTAATTGAAAAACTTTTAGACGAAAAGCTCACCGGTGAGCCAATTTTTGACGTTACTAATGAGGACGGGGTCAGAAACAGACTTTGGAAGATCTCAGATCCGGAAGTTTTGTCCTTAATCGAGAGTCATCTGGAAGATAAGAGCCTTTTAATCGCAGACGGGCACCATCGTTATGAAACAGCAATCGAATATAGAAATATACAGCGTGAAGCAAATGGTGGAGCTTCGGGAGATAAACCATATGAATATGTAATGATGTTTCTCTCAAACGCTGATGATGAGGGACTTATAATCAATCCTACCCACAGAACGGTTAAGAGCCTGGGAGATATGGATCTTGAAAGCTTTCTTAGTAAGTTAGGAGAAGAGTTTAATATTGAGAAAATGCCTTACCAAGAAGGCATATCCAACATCGGCCATGAAGAATTTACTATACTTACTAAAGACCCCGATTTTGTATACAGGGCGTCTTTAAGGAACAGTGATATTGATTCCCCAAACAAAATGGCCGTGACGCTTCTTCACAATAATGTTTTCAATAAAATAATAGATGAAGATACTGCTGGTATTCTCTATACAAAATTTTTGGATGAAGCGGTCCAACTAGTACGAAACGATGAGTACGAAATGGCTTTTATACTGCCTGAACTAAGAGCAAGTGATATATTTGATGTAGTCTTGACTGGAGATAGAATGCCTCAGAAGACTACTTATTTTTATCCTAAGATTCTTTCAGGTCTTGTATTTAATCCTCTGGCTTAATTAGAGTTTGCAGAGATTTAGAAAGTTAATATTCACCTCTCATCCAATTATCTTATTGATTTATAGACCATTTTGGATTAATAATTAAACATTGTGATTTTAATACACCCATTTTAATTATTAGGAGATCAAAATGACCACCCTGATCATCATAGCCATCATTGTAATTATTGCCTTCGCCGCAGTTGGTATATATAACGGTCTTGTCAAACTTAGAAATACTTCAGAGCAAGCATGGTCAGATGTTGATGTTCAGCTCAAAAGAAGATATGACCTCATTCCGAATTTGGTTGAAACGGTTAAGGGTTATGCTTCCCACGAAAAAGAAACGTTTGAAAAAGTAGTGCAGGCAAGAAATCAGGCTATGGGCGCTTCTTCTCCCGGGGAAAAAGCTCAAGCTGAGAATTTCCTACAATCTACCCTGAAGAGCCTTTTCGCATTGGCAGAAGCGTATCCGGAACTAAAAGCAAACCAAAACTTTTTAGACTTACAGGATGAGCTCTCGAATATAGAAGAACAGATTCAGCTTGCCCGCCGTTATTATAATGCTGTTGTAAGAGATCTGAACACTAAAATCGAGTCCGTTCCCAGTGACATAGTTGCAAATATGTTTCACTTTGAAAAGAGAGAGTACTTTGAACTCGATTCAGAGGAACAAAGAGAAACACCTAAAGTAGATTTCAACTAATATGCCAAAATTCCGTATTCAAATCTGGCTTATAACATTAGTTTTCTCTATCTTATTATCTTCTTCAGCATTTGCTGAAGAAATAAAGAATTTCCATTCCAACATATATATCAAAAAAGACGGCACTATCCTAGTTCGGGAAAACATCGAATACGATTTTGAGAATGCCCTCAGGCATGGAATCTACAGAGACATCCCCTACCGATACAATTACGATTACAAGAAATATAGCGTGAGACTGGACATCCAAGATGTAACCAACTTTAAAGGTGATCCCTATATCTACGATGTCAGTCAGTCCGGCGGCTGGGCGAATATAAGAATAGGAGACCCGGACAGAAAAATAACCGGCTTACACAACTATAGAATTGAGTATTCAGTAAAAGGAGCTATCGCATTTTTTGAAGATCACGACGAGCTATACTGGAACGTAACAGGAGAGGAGTGGAGAGTACCGATACTAAGCTCAGGCGCTGAGGTTTACTTCGATGAGAAAATTGCAGAGGGTGTAACGGCGGCTTGCTATACTGGAGTACCGGGATCGACCAATCAAGATTGTAAGCAGGAGATCACTAAATCAGGAGTCAATTTTAGCACATCAGGCGCGCTTAATGGTGGAGAGGGATTAACTATCATAGTAGGGCTGCCAAAAGGAATAATTGAGGAGCCTTCATCTTTTTCCAAATTTTTGTGGTTTATATCTGACAACTGGGCGTTTGCGTTGCCGTTCGTGACATTGTTCACTCTACTTTACTTTTGGAGAACCAAGGGGAGAGACCCGGAAGGAGGGGGGGTTCTTGCAGTAAAATATGAGCCGCCTGATGATTTAGCTCCTGCCGAGGCCGGGACGTTGATTGACGAAAGGGCAAACATTTTGGACATAACCTCTACGATCATAGACCTGGCAGTTAGGGGGTTTTTAAAAATAGAAGAACTTGAAACTACATCATTCTTTTTCTTTACCAATACAGATTACAAACTATTAAGAACCGAAAAATCCGATTCAGAGCTTAAATCGTATGAAGAAAAAGTTTTAACCGGAATTTTCAAAGGAAAAGAAACTGTAAAGGTTTCAGAGCTCAGAAACAAATTCTATACGGAGCTTCCAGGCATCAAAGATGCGCTTTACAAAGAACTGGTTAGCAAAAGATATTTCCCCACCAACCCGGAGAACGTAAGAAGAATCTATAAATGGCTAGGTATCGGTGCAATGATATTGGGATTTTTCCTACTAGCTATTTTCCCCCTTGGTTTATCTATAGGATTATCAGGACTAATAACACTAATATTTTCAAGATATATGCCTAGGAAAACCAAAAAAGGTTCTCTTAAGAATGAAGAGCTGCTAGGATTCAGAGAGTTCATTGACCGGGCCGAGAAAGATCGGATAGAGAGACTAGCCAAAGAAGACCCGACTTTATTTGATAGAGTACTTCCATATGCGCTTGTATTCGGGCTTGAAGATAAATGGGCTGGCGCTTTTAAAGATATGTACAAAGAACCGCCAAACTGGTATCACTCAGCTAACTATGGAAACGTTTTCTCTCCAAACATATTTGTAAATGATATAGGCAGGAGTCTTGGAGTTATGAACCGTTCTTTATCCTCTACTCCGAGGAGATCCGGTAGTAGCGGCTTCAGCAGCGGAGGAGGCTTTAGCGGGGGGGGTTCGGG
>SPCL01000051.1 GCA_004525335.1 Thermodesulfobacteriales bacterium | reverse complement strand
TCTCACAAGTTCCGCGGCACACCTTGCAGTAGAACCCGATATAAAGTGCTCCATCAAACGCTGCTGCTTATCCTTGTTTAATCTGCTCTTTCGTATGACTGTTATGATAACCTTTCTCTGTTATCTAGGACAGCCCCAAAAATTATCGCATACACTATTGCAACATTGTCTGCTTTTGAATATATTAATAAAGACCTAAACGGTCCCGCCTTAAAACTCTTTAAATTTCTGAGGTTTTTGACAGTTGGAAAAGACAAAATTCATATTTGTAACCGGTGGTGTTATGTCGTCCTTGGGAAAAGGGCTGGCTGCCGCTTCTGTTGGCGCTCTACTTGAGAGTAGAGGATTAAAAGTAACTCTTCAGAAATTAGATCCATATATAAATGTAGACCCGGGCACTATGAACCCTCTTCAGCACGGAGAGGTATATGTTACCGATGACGGGGCCGAGACCGATCTAGACCTCGGTCACTATGCACGTTTTACTCATTCTAACTTGTCTCAGAAAAACAACTTTACCAGCGGCAGTATTTATAACTCTGTAATTTCCAAAGAAAGAGAAGGTGAGTATCTCGGCAAAACAGTTCAGGTTATCCCTCATATTACTGATGAAATCAAATCACGCATACTAGCTGTAGCAGATGACAATGACGTAGTAATAGTAGAAATCGGCGGAACAGTGGGGGATATTGAGAGTCTTCCTTTCCTTGAGGCCGTAAGACAATTGAGAGCCGATCTGGGAAAGGAGAACACGCTCTTTGTTCATCTTACCTTCGTTCCATTCTTGGCTGCAGCAGGTGAGCTCAAATCAAAGCCCACTCAACATAGTGTAAAAGAACTTCTTCAAATAGGTATTCAACCTGATATATTGTTGTGTAGAACGGAAAGAAATCTACCTCAGGATATCAAACAAAAAATTGCGCTTTTTTGCAACGTTAAAAACGAAGCGGTAATTACTGCTATTGATGTAAGCACTATCTATGAAGTACCTATTTACCTCCACCAAGAAAAACTTGACCAGATCATAATAGACTATCTAAACATGTGGACCAAGAAACCCGATATATCCAATTGGGTGAAGATAGCCGAGAAAATTAAGAACCCCAAGACAGACGTGACAATAGGTGTGGTTGGTAAATATGTCAGCCTCCAGGATTCGTATAAAAGCCTGCATGAAGCCCTGGATCACGGTGGATTGGCTAATGATTCTAAGGTTAAAATTAAATATGTAGATTCTGAGGATATAGAATCTCAAGGCGTCGAATCACTCCTAAACGATGTACACGGGATACTCGTGCCCGGGGGATTTGGGAAACGCGGATTTGAGGGTAAAATCGAAGCCATAAGATATGCCAGAGAACAAAAAGTTCCCTTCTTCGGAATATGCCTTGGAATGCAAATGGCAGTTGTAGAATTTGCAAGAAGTATTTGCGGTATAAAAGATGCCCACTCTAGAGAATATTCAGAAGATATAGTTAGCCCTGTGATTGATCTTATGGAGAATCAGCGAGATATAAATGATTTAGGCGGAACAATGAGGTTAGGGGCATATCCTTGTATTTTAGGCAAGGATACACTAGCACAGGCAGCTTACGCTGCTGATAAGATTTCAGAACGTCACAGACATAGATATGAAGTAAATAATTCCTACCGTCAGACTTTATCAAACAATGGACTTGTATTTAGCGGACTATCCCCAGATGAAGAGCTGGTAGAGATGATTGAGCTTAGTAACCATCCCTGGTTTGTAGGATGTCAGTTCCATCCTGAATTTAAGTCCACCCCGCTTGAGCCACACCCGCTTTTCAGAGACTTCGTAAAAGCAGCTATGGAATATAAGTCTTCCCTATCTGCTTAAGAAACCGCTTGATATCTAAAGACTGTAACTGAATACTTAAACACATGATTAAATTTACAGCGATCTTTATTTTAATTTTTGCCTTATATTTATCTCTAGAGACTATCCCTTCCTTTGCCGATGTTACTGAATCTCAAAAGCCTGAAGTAGAACATTTACTTGAGTTTGTTGAATCTTCAAATTGTTTATTTGAGAGAAATGGAAGTCAGCATGATGGCAAGGAAGCCGCCAAACATATAAAGAGGAAGTACAAGCATTTTAGAGATCAAATCACTACTACCGAAGAGTTCATAGAATTCTCCGGAACCAAAAGCACAATAAGCGGTAAGAACTACCTCATTTATTGTGGCAATAATGAGCCGATTGAGTCTAGCGTCTGGTTATTGGAAGAATTAACTCTATTTAGAAATCAATCCTAATCATTTATCCCATATAAATGACACTTTTTGATCCTGTGTTAAAATAGAGTCTTTAAACTCTTTCAAATTAATAAAAACGTATCCAATGACAGTAAAAATTCCCTCAAATAATGAGCTAATACTCTTCAGAAAACGAAAAGAACCCTCCTTTGCGCTTTTTAATGAAATCACTGGGAATAAAGCAAGCATTTTTTCAGAAGAAGGAAAAGATATCTCTGTAGATATAGAGAAAATTGCATACAACTCGGGAATTGTGATTGAAGGGAATTTCACCCATCCAGAAAAAAAACTTAAATTAAGGGAAGTTAGAAGAAATCTTGAAGAAGTAAAAGACAAACTAGATCTGGAAACTTTATGGGAGTGTATAGGGAATGAAGATTCTGAGATAACTTTCAATGATATTGCATATCTCTATTTTGGCGACTCAGACAAGTCAAAGGAAGACTCCTTAGCACTATTTTGGGCTGTAGATAAAAATGACATCTATTTTAAGAGAGGAGAGGCCGGTTACACAACACGAGAGGCTTCTGAAGTAAAAGAACTAATTGCTAAGAAAGAGACGGAAAAGAAAAGAGGAGAAGAACGTACTCAGGCTCTTTTATGGGCAAAACAATTAATTTCTGGGAAGAGCTATAACCAAACAGAAGGTTTTGATCCCACCGAATATATCGACCTTATTAAAAACTACATAATTCACCTGGACAAATATAACAGAGCGGCGGAATCTAAATCATTTTTATCAGAAATTGGAATAAAAGATGTAGAAGGCGCAATTGAATTCTTAATAAAAACCGGATCATGGCATGAAGATGAAGACCCGCTCTTAAAAAGGTATTCCATAACCCAGGACTTCCCTAAAAAAGTAGTTGAAGAGGTAGAGCAAATACTTGATGAGTCCTTTTATGATGAGAACCTTGAAGACCTTACACATTTAGAAGTCTTTTCTGTTGACGATGAAAACACACAGGATATTGATGATGCCATATCTATTGAGGAAACAGATGAAGGCACCACTATTGGTATACATATAGCAAACGTAGCACAATATGTACCCAAGTGGAGTGCAATGGATGAGGAGGCGATCAGACGCGCCGAGACAGTCTATCTACCTGAGCATCACATACATATGTTCCCGACCGAGTTAATACAGCAAAGGCTGAGCTTAGTAGGAGGTACCGAGCGCAAAGCCCTTTCTTTACTGGTCAATTTTGATGATGACCTAAATATAAAGGGATATAGATTTACTAATTCTAAGATATTTATTAGAGAGAATATCAGCTATGAAAAGGCCTCAGAGTATTTTGATTTAGATCCGGCAGGCAATAAAATAAAGCAAATAGCCGACAGTTTAAGGGCTAAGAGATTAGAAGCCGGGGCTTTAATAATACAACTTCCACAGCTTAAGATTAGAATAGGCAAAGACTCTAATATCACAATTAGGAAGAACTATATGAATTCGGTTGCACATAGAGTAATTTCGGAATTCATGATCCTTACGAACCGCATGGCGGGTAAGTTTCTAAAAGACAATAGAGTCCCCGGAATATTCAGATCTCAACCTGAGCCGATCTCAGAAGATGCAAGATCCCATGATGAAAATGATCCCTTATTTGCTCTACACGTAGTTAAGTACTTAAGAGCTCCTAAAGTTGGTCTTGACCCGGCACCCCATTTATCTTTGGGAATTGATGTTTACGCTCAGGCAACATCCCCAATAAGACGCTACGCCGATCTGATAATACAAAGACAAATTGTTTCAACATTGGAAAACGAAGAGCCATCATATACTGAGGACGAGCTTGAGAATCTTTACCCTAAAATAGAGATAGGAATTCGAGATAAAAAGATGGTTGAACGAAACAGGGATAAGTACTGGGTTTATAAGCATCTGAGAAATTTAGAGGGGACTGAAATCAGGGGGATTATAAGTTCAATTAACAATGCAAGAGCTAGTGTTTATTTGCCGGATTATCTGTTTGAGATTCCCGTTTTACTCGGATCAAATTTTAATTTAGATGAGAGCAGAGAGATTAAACTAATTATTCAAAAAGTTGATCCTCTGAGAAGAAAACTCTCTTTAACTCCAAAAATTGGACACTAGACAAATTTCTTACTTCTAATTTAGTCACTATTTTTCTTTACCGCTTCCAGCATATCCTCAATGCTAGTGTACTTTACTCGAGGGCGACCCTGTTCTTCTCCCTTTAAGATTTCAAGCTCATTTAACCTAAGCCAATCTTCATAGGAAAAATGCTGAGGCTGGCGTTCATTTATCAAATCAGATACATCGCTGGGATTTGAAGCTTCAGGCGACAATAAATGGCCTGACTGTATGTCCTCTATAATGCATTCTACAGTTTCGCCAGAGTCCTGCTTATTGGTTCCTATAACTCCTGTGGGGCCTCGTTTGATCCATCCTGTGGAATATATACCCGGAACATGCAGATTGGTTTCAGGGTCTATGACTCGTCCTTTTTCGTTATGTATTACTCCCCATTTTTCATGAAAAGGCACTTGAGGTAGCGGCACCCCATGATATCCAATAGAGCGGAAGACCAAACCCGCCTCCAGCTCTTCGGTCTCACCAGTTGCTCTAGATCTTAAGCTTCCATCATCTGTTTTGTAGAGTTCATTTTTCACAAGCTTAACGGCTTTCACTTTACCTTCTTGATCGCCTATTATTTCAACAGGGGAGACTAAGAAACGTATGTGAAGTTTTTTTGATTTCTGAAACTCGATGTCTTCTGAGTATGCGTTTAATATCTCAATTTTCTTAACAAGAGAACGGTCTTCTTTATTTTTCAATAATTCCTTTGTGAATTCATCAAGCTCCACTTCTTCTATTCGGGTTATAACGTGAGCGTCGTCTAAGTTTCCTAGCTCTTTGACCTCAGGGTTTGTAAAAGCAGCCTGAGCAGGCCCGCGGCGTCCTAATAAGTAAACTTCCTTTACGCTGCTTTTTTTAAGAGCTTCAAGCGCATAGTCAGCAATGTCGGTCTGCATTAGTTCTGCTTGCGTTCGGCATAGTATGCGGGCTACGTCTACAGCTACATTACCTACGCCAACTATAGCTACCTTCTCTTGAGTAAGGTCAAATTTATAGTCCTTATAATCAGGATGGCCGTTATACCAGGCAACAAATTCTGTTGCGGTATGACTGCCCTCTAAATCTTCACCAGGGATATTCATTTTTCTGTCAGTTTGAGCGCCGGTTGCAAAGATAATTATGTGATAATGTCTTTTTAAATCGTCAATAGTTATATGCTTGCCATATTCCACCAGGCCAAAAAATCTGAAGTTCTCGTTTGTTGCAATTTTGTCATAAACTCTGGTTACTGACTTTATTTTTTGATGGTCTGGAGCCACTCCGGAACGAAACAAGCCGTGCGGGGTAGGGAGTCTGTCAAACATATCTATTGAGAAATTGTGCTCCGTCCTTTTAAACAAATGCTCACAAGCATAAAAGCCTGCCGGGCCCGATCCAATTACCGCAACCCTGTATTGTTTATTGTTATCATTTTGAGACATAATTAATTATCCTTTTTGATATTAAGATCTATCCGATAGGTGAAAAATCAATATTTGAAGTACAATAATTGCTATATAATAACAAATCTTACCATCAGATCTTAAATTGTATAGAACTCTGAATGATTATTTAATTATCACTATTTGCCAATATCCGGTAATATATCCAGAGTTAAAAAGTGGCTCAATTAAGATAAGATACGCTTTACAATATTAATTGGCTGCAATAATTTTCACTTTATGAGAGTCTAGGTAAACAATCTAATATGAGCACTGGCAATTTAATAAACAGAGCAGATTTTCATCTGAAAATCGTCCAAGAAATCAGTGATCTTGTAAATAAATCGACCGGTTTAAATACTATCTTAAAAAAGGTTGTGAACAAGATAGGAATCTCCCTTCATTTTGACGTAGTATCGGTATATATATGGGATGAAGAAAACAAGCAACTCTATTTGAGATCGACAAAGGGCTTGTCCGTTAATCCGTTAAAAGACCCTATTACTCTTAAACCAAATGAAGGATTAACCGGGCTTGTTTTTGAGACTTCACGACCGCTCACTGTAATGCCCGCTTCACGGCACTCACGCTACAAATATTTCCCGGAAATAGGCGAGGAAGAATATGAGAGCTATATAGGTGTGCCTATTTTGCTTCAAAACCGCTGTATAGGAGTTTTAGTTGGACAGACTAAAGAGAAGAGAGTAATCAACCCTGCTGAGGAGATGCTTTTTGAGATTATAGCCTCCCGTCTTGCGGGGCTCCTTGAAGTAGCAGATAGACTTGAAAGATTGAAGACACCCTCAATTGTAAAACATGAAACCCGTACATATCAGGGCAAGGGTGTTTCAATAGGAATAGCTATCGGAAATGTTTTTCTTTTCCGTGGTCTTTTTCAACAAATAAGCAGTGATGAGTCTGAAAAGTCTAACCCTGAAATTGAGAAGAAAAGAGTACTCAAGGCTTTGACAGACGTTGAGGCAGATTTAGAGAAACTCATTCAAACTCTGGATTCAGAGAAAATGCTATCTAAAGCAGAGATTGAGATATTCAGAGCCCATCTTTTAGTAATACAGGGCAAAACCCTTCGTAATACTATGTTTGAAAAGCTTGATCAAAAAAACATTTCAGCAGAATTAGCAGTCGTCGAGGCTATTGAAGATATAGCTCAGCAATTCGAAAGTCTTACTGATAGATATTTAAGAGAAAAAGCCCAGGACTTCCGTGATATTGGAGAAAGAATTCTCCATGAGCTGCTAAAACACAAGAAGGGTCACCCGTATGTAGCCGAACCTGAGGAGGGCTCAATACTTGTAGCAAAGGATATTGGACCGTCTTTTATATCAATGCTATTTAAGAAGACCGTCTCAGCAGTAGTAATAGAGAAGGGTGGAGAGACTTCACATGCCGTAATCATAGCCAAGTCACTCGGTATACCTGCGGTAGTCGGTATCGACAACATATGCAATCTAATCAGACCTGGTGAAAAGCTCATTGTAGACGGGAAGACAGGGTTTATATTTTCAAACCCGGATGAAACACTCATATCGGAATACAAAAATACACATTCAAGTATTATCAAAGTAAGAGAAGTAATTGATAGAGAAGGGAATCTGGTTGCTGGTGAAAAAGCGCTTGGAGTAAAGCTCACGGCAAATATCGGCTTCCCAATGGATATTCAGGCAGCAAAGCTATACGGCATAACTGACGTAGGTTTATTTAGAACCGAGTTTGCATTTACCCAGTACGACAAATGGCCCAAAGTGAGAGAGCAATTAAGGATTTATAAAAATCTGGCTAAGAACTTTGATGGCTATATAACAGTCAGAACTCTTGATATAGGAGCTGACAAGTTGCTGCCGTATTTCGACTTTCCTAAAGAAGAAAATCCTCTACTTGGTTTAAGAGCGATCAGATTTTCGATGGAATACCTCGACTTATTCAAAGACCAGATAAAAGCTATACTGCTTGCTACAAAGAAAGGCTTTAAATTTAAGATTATGCTTCCTATGGTCACAAATCTGTGGGAGGTAGAAACAGCTAAAGAGATTATAGAAGATATTGCTAAAGAGATTGGTATTACCTCTAGGGACTTACCCAAACTCGGTGTTATGATGGAAGTTCCGGCAATGGTTTATCAGCTCGATGAATACAATGATTTAATCGATTTCATGTCAATTGGAACTAATGACCTTATTCAATATTTGCTTGCAGTGGATAGGAATTCAAATATGGTTGGTCATTTATACTCAGCTTTCCATCCCGCAGTGCTAAGATTATTAAATGAGGTGAATCTCAAGTCGCATTACCTGGGAATGGACGTCTCTGTATGCGGAGAGCTTGCAGGAACGCCGTCCGGCGCTTTGAGTCTATTAGCATTGGGATACAATCAGTTGAGCGTAGCTCCCTCAAATGTGCCTACTGTACGTTATCTATGCAATCGAATAGACAAAGATTTGCTTAACACTGTACGGCATAAGATTTTAAATATTCGAAAGAAATCAGAAATTGAAAGGTATATGATAGAAACCCTTGAATCGATTGATCCGGCTCTAATAGAGATAGAATAATAACTTTACTATTATTACTTCTTTCCTTTTAATAGTATTTAGGTATTTTTTAAACCCTGCCGATGAAACTGACTAAAATCCACATAATTCTATTTTTATTGACTGTTGCCACAACTTTTATTACAGGGCTCTCCTTTGGTGGGGATATTATTAGTGCTGTATCATTTTCAGTGGCCCTATTGTTTATTTTAGGGTCCCACGAAATGGTTCACTATTACTATGGGAAAAAATACGGGGTGGATATAACACCTCCATACTTTATTCCTGCACCTCCTATTATCTCCCCAATCGGCACCTTCGGGGCGTTTATTAAAATAAAATCCCCAATATCTACAAAAAGAGCGCTCTTTGATATAGGCATTGCCGGTCCTCTTGCCGGAATCATAGCCACAGTGCCCGTTTTAATAATTGGAATAAAGCTTTCAACTATCGTAAAAATGTCAGATCATATTGAAGGAGGGGGATTAGTATTAGGTACTCCAATCATTATGCATATTTTTTCAGACATTTTCTATGGACCGATGCCGGAAGGCTATGATCTTTTTGTCCATCCGGTTGCATTTGCGGGGTGGGTAGGACTTTTTGTAACAGCGCTTAATTTAATCCCCTCAGGGCAGCTTGACGGCGGGCATATAACGTATGCATTATTTTCTAAAAGGATTCATCGTTACATATCTCTTGCCATGATTGCGCTGCTTATAATTTTCGGCATAGGAACTGAATTCCTACTTGAAATTGGCAATGATTTATTAGGAAGCGGATTTAGCTGGTTCTCAGAGAGCGTTCCAATATTTGAAGGGTGGCCGGGGTGGATTCTTTGGGCAGTGCTCCTCACATTTATGGGGACAAAGCATCCTCCGACAATGTACGAAGAGACGGACCTAAGTTTGAAGAGAAAAATTTTAGGATTAGTATCACTACTCATATTTATAGGATGCTTTACACCTGTCCCTATAAAAATTGTATAGTGACATATTGCAATCATAAAAGAATTTTTAAGATAAGTTGTGGCGGTAAGATAAGTTGAATAAAAAGTTTTTTCAAATATTTGAAAAAACTGAAAACTTGGGTACCTTTTTGTGGTTCGAAATATCTAATCGGGGTTTTTTCGAACCTTAATCCTAAAACAACGTTTATAAAATAAAGCAAACTCAATTTAAATTGCAGTAGGTTAACTGTAAGAAGGAGGAAATATCGTGGCTAAGTCTAAGGCTAACAACACCTTAAGCATTACAGATAATAGGACAGGGAAACAGTACGATCTCCCTATCGAGAACGACACAATCAAAGCGATGGATCTGAGGCAGATCAAAGTTAAGAACAGCGACTTTGGAATGATGAGCTATGATCCGGCTTATAGTAATACAGCTTCTTGTACCAGTAGGGTTACTTTTATTGACGGCGACAAAGGAGAGCTAATGTACCGCGGCTATCCGATCGATGTCCTTGCCAAAAAAAGCAACTTCCTCGAAGTTTCATACCTGTTACTAAATGGAAAACTTCCTAACAAGAAAGAGTTCAATACTTTTGAATCTAATATCATGAACCACACTATGATTCATGAGAATATTAAGGAGTTCATGGACGGCTTCAGATATGATGCGCATCCAATGGGAATGTTGATGAGTACAGTTGCGGCCCTATCAACATTTTATCCCGAGTCAAAAGATATTTTCAATCAAGATATTAGAGACATACAGATTCATCGACTTATAGCCAAGATGCCGACTCTGGCAGCTTTCGCCTATAGGTACTCAAAAGGTATGCCTTACTCTTATCCTGATAACGACTTAAGCTACGCAGGTAATTTCCTTAACATGCTGTATAAAATGACAGAGCTTAAGTATAAGCCAGACCCCATTATAGAAAAAGCAATTGACGTTCTACTTATTCTGCACGCAGATCATGAGCAGAACTGCAGCACAAGCGCAATGCGTAATGTAGGAAGCTCACATCCTGATCCATACTCTACAACAGCTGCAAGTATTGCAGCTCTATACGGACCTCTTCACGGCGGAGCCAACGAAGGTGTTCTTCAGATGTTAGCTGAGATCGGACATAAAGATAATATTCCAAA
Source organism: Thermodesulfobacteriales bacterium (assembly GCA_004525335.1). Lineage (GTDB taxonomy): Bacteria > Desulfobacterota_D > UBA1144 > Nemesobacterales > UBA2774 > CR02bin9. The sequence goes on along the minus strand of SPCL01000051.1, from coordinate 3,313 downwards.
AGCAATCAAAGCAGCCAAAAACGGCGAATTTAGACTTATGGGATTTGGACATAGAGTTTATAAATCCTATGATCCAAGAGCTACAATAATCAAAGATATCGCTCACGATGTATTTCAGGTAACAGGTAAAAACCCATACTTGGATATTGCCCTTGAGCTTGAAAGAATTGCACTTGAAGATGAGTACTTCGTAAAACGCAAACTCTATCCAAACGTAGATTTCTATTCAGGACTCATTTATCAGAGCATGGGAATTCCAACCGAAATGTTTACCGTGCTATTCGCAATTGGTCGTACTCCAGGATGGTTAGCCCAGTGGAAAGAGCTTCTTCTAGATCCAGAGAGAAGAATTGCCCGCCCAAGGCAGGTTTATCTTGGCGATAAGAACTTAAAATATGTTCCAATGAGTAAAAGAAAATAATAATTGGTTGGTTAAGAGCTTGAGAAATGCTTGCCGATCACATTGTTATAATAATAATTAATCAAATGTTCTAAAGAGGTGATAAAGACATTTATCGCCTCTTTTTTTATCTCTTCACTATTAAGAAACTTATCCAATTGATCACCCTCAAGTTTAGAAGTCCTTTCTTCAAGGGTATCAACAAGAGATTCAACAATATCTTTTTTATCCTCTCTTAAAATTGCTTCAATCAAACCCTGATCTTGAAGATCGTATTTTTTAGCCTCTATGCTGTTTCTTAAGGAATCTAAAACTTCAGATGTATTTAGCTTGGAATAGTTGGTAACAGATTGTTCAAAAACAGCTATTAGGTCATCTATATACATTTATTAATCCTCAGTATGCTATATTATCGAGAATGGTCAAAAAGTAAAACCACTATTTTTTTTCTTCTCTTATTTTAGATATAAGTACGATTGCATACTTTCTATTCAAATACCAATCAGGATAAAAAGAAGGTTCTTTATCATTAACAAGATCAAACAAAACCTCAATTGCCTCGTCGTATCTTTTTTGTTTTCTCAAATTTAAGGCCAGATAGAACTTAGCTGAAGACATGTGGGGATCTAAACTCAGAGATCTCCTAATATATATCTCTGATATCTGAATATCACCACCTAAGAGACCAGGAAGAAAATAATACAACGCACCGTTCATCGCTAGTCCATAGGCGTGGTTAGGATCTAGCTCTAAAATAGTATCGAGCTCCTTTCTTACCTCAGGCAACATAAAGAGAGAATTCAAAACTCCTTTTACTTCCCCAAGTGACGCAAGATTGGCAACGTAATAAAAGTGCGTATCAGGATCGTTAGGAGCTATTTCAACAGCTTTCTTTGACACCTCAAGACCTTTTTCAAAAGAAGCAATCATCTCATCCTTGCTTCGAGCTTTTGCATACCCATAAGTAAGCCAAACTCTAGATAGGAAATTAAGGGCTTCAACATTTTCTGGTTCTTGCTTTAATATCACATCAATAATTTCAATAGTTTTATCTATGCTGTTGGAATCTTTATGATAATTAATAAGCACACCTCTAGCATCTTCTAGATCAGGTGTATCTAAACTACTAGTTATTATCGTATCAGAATATACTTCAGAATTACTTACACCTGGAAAGAGGAGGAAAGATAGAAGCAAAAAAAATAAGGGTGCGTACGCTTTGTTTAGCATATTGCCGGCTTTTTTAGAAAATCGCTACTTCTTCTAATAACGCTACTTATTGTATCTTGAAATCTTTAAGACCTTCTATAACATGGTAAATGAGTTTTATAGTATCTTCAATATCAGATTTATAAGCTAGACTGCTTGGGCTGTGAAGATAGCGTGTTGGCACGGAAACAACTGCAGCTCGGCTTCCTTTTCCTGTAACCTGCATAGCAGTGGCATTTGTGCTGCCGGCATTTTTAACGGTAACTTGATAAGGTATTTTCTTTTTCTTAGCAATATCCATAATAAAGTAGCTAAACGGCCTGTGTGCTACTAGAAACCTGTCTAAAAGCCTTATCTCAGGACCTTTTTCTACATTAGCAAGCGTCTTATTCTCAGCAATCCCCGGCAAGTCCATGGCAACAGTTCCCTCAAGAGCTATCACAAAATCAGGCTCAATCACTGGAACTATGACGTGGGCCCCTCTTAACCCCGCTTCTTCTTGCACGGTAGCTGTAAGATATAGATCACAACCAAGCTTAGGTTTTTTTCTGAGTGCCTCTAACATTACAAATAATCCAACCCTGTCATCAATGGCTTTTGAGATAATAGCGTCCTCTGTCTCTTCAAAAGGGGGGTAAAACGACACAACATCCCCAATGCTAACCAGTTTGTGAACTTTATCAGCCCTAAGGCCCAAGTCCACAACACAATCCTCAATCTCTGGGACTTCTTTATTATTTCCGCTCTTACTTATATGGGGCGGCACAGCGCCGACCATTCCAACAAGAGGTTTTTTACCGTAGATAATTAATCTCTGCCCGTAGAATACGCGCGGATCCATTCCCCCTAGTGATGTAACTCTTACGAACCCTCTCTTATCTATGTGGTTGACCATAAAGCCCACTTCATCGGTGTGTGCATCAAGCACAAGTTTGGGGCCTTTTCCCGGGATATGGGCAATGATGTTCCCTAGAGCGTCTTCTGATACCTCTTTGGTAAGTTTTTCAAACTCTTTTTTTATTATTTTTTTGACAGGTTCTTCAGCACCCGGAAGCCCTGGTGTTTCACAAAGTAGTTTTAGTAGTTTTATATTCATAATGGGAATTCAGTATAACTAAGACGTGCATAACTTGCCAACTAAATTAACATTTAAGCCCCTGCTACAGTCCCCAGCCGCCGCTAAGAATAATATTTGATCCATTCACATATGCGGCTTCATCGGATAGCAAATATAGCGCAGCGACTACGGCATCTTTAGGGCTTCCTATATAACCAGCTGGAATTCTCTTTAGCATATCTTGAAGCTCTTCCTCTGGTGCGCTTCCGGAATCAATAAATCCAGGAGATATTGCGTTTACAGTAATCCCATGAGCCGCTAACTGCCTAGCAAAAGCACGTGTCAGCATTAGCACGCCCGCTTTGGCGATGTAATGGGCTGTTACCTCTGTCTGAGCCATCATTTTATCAGCATTAGCCATGCTGAAGTTGATAATCCGACCAGATTCACGCTCCATCATGCCAATTGATACGGCTTGAGTGAGGTAAAACACCGGATGGAGGTTGTTATCAAACATACGGTTCCACCCCTCAGGGGTTTCTTTTAGAATATTAGTTCTATGATATGGCCCTGCGCAGTTTATTAAAGCGTCAATCCGTCCAAACTTTTTCTCAACATTTTTAACCAGCTCTTTGGCTGCCTTAGGG